>JAQBTY010000153.1 GCA_027624735.1 Pseudomonadota bacterium
TGACAGGGGCTGGGTGGGGTAATAGGAATGCGACGATGGCAACCGAATTTTTCTATTTCCGTGTCCCTGTCCGGTACGTTCGTCGGAAACAGGCAGTCTGCCTTTGTCACAGGCGACGCAGAATAATTAAACCGGACACCAGTGTGTCGGGCACGAGGATGACGATTGAGGTTGTAGGGTTAACCCGCCATCGGGTTCCGGCAGATCAGCGTGCCGCTTGCATGCACCGTCACGGTCCAGTCGGGCGGGACCACCGATGTGCCGCCGGATTCCTCGATGATGGCGGGGCCGGTGATGGTCAGGGCTGAGGGCATTTTGGCGCGGTCGTAGATGGGGCAATGGGTCCAGCCGGCGCCGAACCAGACGGGGCGATGCTCGAGGATCGGATCGCTGTCGGCGGCGATGTCCGATGTGAAGACCAGCGCCGGCTTGTCGACAATGCCCAGCGACACCAGGCGGATGGTAACGATCTCGCATTCGTTGTTCATGTCGGCATGGCCGAAATTCTGGGTGTGGCGGTCGGCGAAGGCGCGGCGGAGCGCGTCCCGGTCGGGCGCGTCCGCGTTTAACGGCACGGCGAGGGTAAAGCTCTGGCCGGCATAGCGCATATCGACGGTAAAGCGGTGGCTCTGGCGGCCGGGGGCGAAACCGTCGGTCTCGAGAGCGTCGGCGGCGTCGCGTCGCAAAGCGGCGGCTTCGGCCGCCAGATCGGCGGGATCGAGCGCGCTGAGGCGGCCGCCCCAGGCCCGCACGGCATCGCGCCGCTGGTCGGCCAGCAACTGGCCCAACGCCGACAGATGGCCGGGGAAGCGCGGCACGATCACTTGCGGCACGGCCAGTTCTTCGGCCACCAGGAACACATGCATGGGCCCTGCCCCGCCAAACCCCAGCAGCGCGAAGTCGCGCGGATCGAAGCCGCGATGGACCGATACCTCGCGCACCGCGCCGGCCATTTTCGCCACCGCGATACGGATCACCCCATCGGCGAGCGGGGTTATCTCCATGGGTTTGCCATTTCGCGCCAACTCACCGGCCAGTTTCTGGAAGGCGGCCTCCGCCGCGCCTTTGTCGAGTTGCAGCCCGCCCGACAGGGTCCGGTCCGTCGGCAAGCGGCCAAGCAGTAGATTGGCGTCCGACATGGTGGGCTCCGTGCCGCCACGGCCATAGCACGCCGGGCCGGGCAGTGCGCCGGCGCTTCTGGGCCCCACTTCGAGGGTGCCGTCCTCGCCCCGCCAGGCGATGGAACCGCCGCCGGCGCCGATGGTGTGGATATCGAGCTGCGGCACCTGCAGCGGATAGGCGTCAATCTGGTTATCGTGGGAAATGCGCGGCGTCTTTTGGTAGATCAGCGCCACATCGGTGCTGGTGCCGCCCATGTCGAAGGTGATGCAGTCATCGATGCCGGCCAACTCGCCGATGCGCACCGCGCCGCCAATACCACCCACCGGACCGGATAAAAACGTGCCGGCGGCGAAGCCCGCGGCTTGCGCGAGCGTCATGGCGCCGCCGTTGGAGCCCATGATGTTGACCGGTGCCGTGACGCCGCGCGCGGCCAGTTCGCCGGTCAGGGTATCGAGATAATTTGTCACCACCGGGGTCAGATAGGCATTGAGCACGCAAGTGGAAAAGCGGTGAAATTCGCCGGTCTCGCGCACCACGGCGGCAGAATGACAGACCGGGATAGGGCCCAGCAGCTTCCGCAACCCCTCGGTCGCCGACCGCTCGGTCCGGTCGTTGACGTAGGCATTCACGAAGCCGATGGCGACGCTTTCGACGCCCGCCTGTTTCAGCGTGGCGGCCAGGGCTGCGAAATCATGGCCGGCGATATCCTTGAGCACCGTGCCGTCCGCGGCTGTCCGTTCCGGAACCTCGAACCGCAGCGCACGCTCGACCAGCGGCGCCGGCTTGACGAACCTGATATCGAACAGCCCGCCGATCAGCCGTCGCGTGCGGCCGATCTCCAGCGTGTCGCGAAAGCCGTCGGTGGTGATGAAGGCGGTCCTGGCGCCCTTGCGTTCCAAGAGGGCGTTGGTGGCAATGGTCGTGCCATGGACAAAGCCGCGGATATCCCCGGCCTCGATGCCCAGTTCCCCCAGGGCGCCCAGCACCCCTTCCCACTGGCGCCCCGGCAGCGACGGCACCTTCGCCGTCAGCAGCGCCTGGCTTTGCGTATCGAGGCACAATATGTCGGTAAAGGTACCGCCAACATCGATGCCGACGAGATAGCGGTCACTGGTCATGGGGTGACTCAGAGTCTGTTGCGCATGCTTCGAGACGCTCGCAAAGCTCGCTCCTCGAGCCATGAGGATTTTTTTGTTTCCCCCAATGAACAACCTCAGCCTGAGGAGCGTCACAAAGGGACGCGTCTCGAAGGATGGGATGGCGAGTCCGAAGGCTTACCCCCTCCCTAACCCTCCCCCGTTGCGGGGGAGGGGATATTTTTAGTTTGGCGGAGGTTTCACCGACACGCCTACTTACTCCCTCCCCCGCGACGGGGGAGGGTTGGGGTGGGGGTCGCCCTGTCCGCTTCACCACCGCCCTGCATTCGCTTCGCGGCTGCAGCCTCATGCCGGCACCGACTGCACGGCACGGGCTTCGATGCGGCCGCCGGGGGCGGCGCCGGTCAGGCGCAGCGCGTCGGGGCCGAGGGCCAGAACGCCGTCGGTGGCGCTGTCCGAGATTTGCACCCAGCCGCGCAGAGGAACCGCTGCCGGACCGCGCAATTCGATCAAGGCGCCCTCGTCGACGTCCAGCCGCCCGGCAAGGCCGCGCGACAAGACGAAACGGCGGCGCGGGCCATCCATGTGGTCTTCGTTGGACGCCACGAGGGTCACCATCTGGCGGGCGTTTTTCAAATCCGGGCGAATGGCCAGGGTGGCCAGCATATCGGGCGCGCCATCGTCGCCCAGCGCCACACCATAGCGCACCATGGCCTGATCGGCGGTCAGGTAGCCCTGCGCCACATCCCGCGCCACGTCGTCGGGGTCGCGGGTCAGCGGGTCGCCATAGCCGCCGCCGCCGGCGGTTTCCTCGCGCACCACATCGCCCGGGCGCAGCGGAAAGCCCGATACCTTGCCGGGTACGTCGGACGGCTGCACCAATTTACCGTCGCGCAGCACGACAAACCGGTTGGCGGCGCCATTGCTGCCGCCGGCCACGCCATAGGGCGGGATCACGTTCTTTTCCGACAGCACCGACAGCATGGCCGTATGGCCCAGGATGCGTATATCGCGCCTGAGCCCGAACCCGCCGCGGTTCGCGCCGTCGCCGCAGGCGCCTTCGCGGATCTCGCACCGTTCGACCCGCAAGGGATATTGCGATTCCACCGTTTCCACCGACTGGATGGAATTGAAATCGCCCTCGTTATAGCTGCGCACGGCGTTGGAGCCATCGGTGCCGGCGGACGCGCCGGTGCCGCCGGCCGGCCACTCATAGTGGATCCAGGTCCCGCCGTCGTCGCGCGGCCCGGCGATATGGACATGGTTGGCGCCACCCTTCAGGTCACCCACGGACATACTCGGCACTACCTGCCCCATGGCGGCGGCGACCACGGAATCGATCAGGAACTTGACCTCCGCCATACCGCCGCACGGCGCGGTTTCGCGCGCATTGATAAAGCTCTTTTCGGGCGCGGTGACCGTGATGGGGTTGAAGCTGCCGTGATTGATCGGCGTGTTGGGATCGAGGAACGCCTTGACGATGGTGCCGACCGCATTGAACGCCATGGCCGGGCCGCAATTGGTCGGCCCGTCGGTCTGCCGCGATGTCCCGGTGAAATCGGCGTTGATCGCATCGCCCGCCACGGTGAGCTTGAGCCGCACGACCAGCGGATCGGGGTTGGTGCCGTCGGATTCGATATAGCCCTCGGCGTAATAATCGCCGTCCGGGCAATCCCTGATCCGCGTCCGCATCTGGCGTTCCGACCGCGCGATCAGCTCATCCACCCCATCCAGCATGGCCTGGCCGCCGAAGCGCTTGAACAGCCGTTCGATATGGTCCGCCGCCTTGCGTCCGGTGCCGAGCATGGCGTTGAAATCGCCGATGCGTTCTTCCGGGCCCCGCATATTGTTGAACAGCACATCGAGCACGCCCTGGTTCATCACGCCGCGGTCGCGGATCCTGGTCGGCACGATGCGGATGCCTTCCTGGTAGATCTCCTTGACCCGGCCCGACAGCGAGCCCGGCGTCATGCCGCCCACATCGTTCCAGTGACACCGCATGGCGGCGAACAGCGCCAGTTTTCCGTCGAAAAACACCGGATTGAGCAGCAGTACGTCATTGAGATGCGTCCCGCCCGTATAGGGATCGTTATGGAGGAACAGATCGCCTTCGTGGATATCGTCACCGAACGCCCTGACCACCTCGCGGGTCGAATAGGGCACCGCGAATATATGGATCGGGTGATCGGCCAGGCCCTGGGCGATCTGCCGGCCGTCGGCCGACATCAGGGCGCAGGAAAAATCATGCCCTTCATAGATGATCGCCGCGTAGGACGAGTGAATGATATTGGCCCGCATCTCATTCACCACCGCGATAAGCGATTCACGAATGAGTTCGAGCTGGACGAGGTCGGACATGGAATCCTTCAGGTAGTCTGGAACGCGCCGGACCCTATCATCGGCGTTCTTCTGCCTCCACCCAAATTTTGCATACGGGCTCCGGGAACGGTAGGATCGCGTCGAAATACACCCCATAAAGTCTCGAAAATGCCCCAACGCACCGCCTATACCGCCCATAAAGACACCTTTATCCGCGACAACATGCCGCCCGAGGATCAGTGGCCGGAGATGGATTACACCACCCTGCCCGAGCTTGCCGCCTACCCGGCGCGCTTGAACGTGGCCGCGGAGCTATTGGACAAGACGGTCGCGACCGGCAAGGGCGACCGGCCTTATATCTATTTCGGGGATGAAATGTGGACCTATGGCGATACGCTGGCTAAGGCCAACCGGCTCGTCCATGTCCTGGTCACCGACTACGGCCTCGTGCCGGGCGAACGCGTGCTGCTGCGGTCCGGCAATCACCCCATGCTGGTCATCGCCTGGTTCGCCATCCTCAAAGCCGGCGGCATCGCCATTTCCACCATGCCGGTGCTGCGCGAACGGGAACTGGTCTACATGATCGAAAAGGCCAGAATTCAGCTCGCCATCTGTGACAATAAACTCTCAAAAGACATTGAAAAGGCAAAGGAAAGTGCGCCCGATCTTCGCGCTATTCTGTATTTTGGCAGGGATGATCCGGACTCACTGGAAGCCCGCATGGCAGGCAAATCCACGGACTTCGTCACAGTGGATACCGCCGCCGACGATCCCGCCATCATCGGCTTTACCTCGGGCTCCACCGGCACGCCCAAGGGTACCATCCATTTCCACCGCGACATCATGGCGGCGGCCGATACCTTCATCGGCCATGTGGTCAAAATCAGACCGGACGATATCGTCTGCGGCAGCCCGCAGATCGCGTTCCTCTATGGGCTGTGCGCCTATATGCCCGACACCATGCGGTTCGGCGCCTCGGTGGTGGTGGTGGAACGCGCCACACCGGAAATCCTGCTCCAGACCATCGAAAAGCACAAAGCCACCGTCTGCTTCTCCACACCATCGGGCTACAAGCTGATGCTGGATGTGATCGACAAGTACGATACATCGAGCCTGCGCCTCTGCATCGCCGGCGGCGAACCGCTGGCGCCCGCCGTTTTCCATGGCTGGGAGGAAAAGACCGGGGTCCGCATCATCAACGGGCTCGGCATCTCGGAACTGCTGCATATCTTTATTTCCGCCTCGGGCGATGACATCAGGCCGGGCCTGATCGGCAAGGCAATCCCGGGCTTCCAGGTCCGCGTGGTGGATGCGGATTTCAACGATGCCAAGCCCGGCGAAATAGGCCAGATGATCGTCAAGGGTCCCAACGGCTGCCGCTATCTGGACGATCCGGAGCGCCAGAAAGCCTATATCAGGGACGGCTGGAACCTGTCGGGCGATTTGTGCCGCATGGATAAGGACGGCTATGTCACCTATGAGGCCCGCACCGACGATATGATCCTGACGGGGGGCTACAACGTGTCGGGCCTCGAGGTGGAGGCGGTGCTGCTGGAACATGCCGCCGTGCGCGAGGTGGCCGTGGTCGGTTCGCCGGACCCGAACCGCGGCCAGATCGTCAAGGCCTTCATAGAACTGCGCGACAAATCGTCCGCCTGCGATGAGTTGGTGCGCGACCTGCAGGATTTCGTCAAATCGCAGATTTCCGCCTTCAAATATCCGCGCGCCATCGAATTCGTCGACGAACTGCCACACACACCCACCGGCAAAATCCAGCGCGGCGCGCTCCGCCAGTTGGAACGCGACCGGGTGGTTTGCTAGGCGTCTACCCAATTATTTTTTCGTCATTACCGGGCTTGACCCGCTACTGTCCGGTAAGTCACGTTCACACAGTCGTCATCCCGGACTTGATCCGGGATCCACGAGTTTTTATTTTTTTGTTGCGTCGGAAGTGATTGAAAAACAGAAGAAAAACGTGGATCCCGGATCAAGTCCGGGATGACGATGAGGTGTGAGGCAACAACAGGGAGATCGAGATGACAGGTGACGAGGCCCCATACGAAAGCGTGTGGTCGGATTTGCAGGGGATTGCCTTCGATCAGGGCTATGTGGATGCTGCCGGCATTCGTACCCGTTATCTCCACGCCGGATCACCCGACAAGCCGGGGCTGGTTTTCCTGCACGGGACCGGCGGCCATGCGGAGGCCTATAGCCGCAATCTCGGCGCCCATGCGTCCCATTTCAATACCTACGCCATCGATCTGCTGGGTCACGGCTATACCGGCAAGCCGGATTACGATTACGAAATCGCCCGCTATATCGACCATCTATTGGGCTTTATCGACTCCGTGGGGATGACAAAGGTATCGCTGTCCGGCGAATCGCTGGGCGGATGGATCGCGGGCGCCTTCGCGGTCGCCCATCCCGACCGGGTCCATAAGCTGGTGCTCAACACCGCCGGCGCCGAGAAAGTCAGCCCCGAGGCGCTGGAAAGCCTGCGCCAATCAACGCTCGACGCGGTGCTGGACCCCAACTGGGAGCGGGTGCGGTCGCGTCTGGAATGGCTGATGTACGACAAATCGGACATGCATGACGATCTGGTTGCGTCGCGCCAGCGTATATACCGGCAAAAGGACATGCAGGAGGGCATTCACCATCTGCTATGCCTGCACACCATCGAAGCCCGTATGCGGCATGCGGTAAAACCCGGGGAATGGGCCGCAATCACGGTGCCGACGCTGGTGTTGTGGACCGATCACGACCCCACATCGACGGTCGATGTGGGCGAAGAACTGGCCGCCGCCATTCCGGGATCGCAATTCGCGGTCATGACCGATTGCGGTCACTGGCCCCAGTTCGAGGATGCCGATACTTTCAACCGGATCCACCTGGATTTTCTGCTTGGCAAACCATAGACGCTGAGCGCGTGTGACGGGCATTTCCTCACTGAAGGCAGGGCGCACGCAACGAAAAGGCCGGGTGCTTCGAAAAGCCCCGGCCTGGTCGCTAGACTGTTTTGATGCTTATCGCAGCGGGAAGGTAACCGAAGCGGGAAGATCGTCCGAGATAGCATTTTCGACGGGATCACCCATTTCGCTTTGCACCCCCTCCGCCGGCATGGCGACAGGAGCGCCTGAATTCGATCCGACGGTAAAGGCTTTCACCAACAGGACATCTCCCTGAGCGTCAACCAGTTTGACGCGCCAGTTGCCGGAACGCAGCTTGGCGGTGCTCCAGGTGCGCCAGCCCGGCGATGCGCCGACAGTCACCGGCACCGAGGCGTGCGTCTTATCGCCGTATTCCCAGACGAAACTCACATTAGTAGGCTCGCCGGTATTCTGAATTCTGGCGAAGGCGTAGGCCTGACCGTCCTCGATGTTAAAGGATTCGGTATCGCTAATGGGCTCGCGCTCATGAATACCGTGGCTCAAAACGAAATTACGAACCACGATCGAGCCATCGGCCATGGCCGGCAGGGCCGCCAGGCTGGAAGCCACGAAACCGGCACCGGCAAGCGCCGCCGAAAGAATTCTGTTCCGAGTAGGACGCATCATCTCAACACTCCTATCAAATATTGAGCGCACTGTGGCGCCATCGCGAACACCGGAAATGAAGCCGGGTATTCGATGAGTCTTGTTCCATAAAACTCACGCGCTACTTAACAGAACATATATTTATAAACATTTACAAAATAACGTTAAAATTATTTTAAAAAATACATTTATAGATAATTTTTAATTCAATAAATTAAGTATTATATACTATTTTATTTCTTTATTTATTTAACTATTTATAGTCAGTTATTACGTATTTTACGGTACATAAACTTTCTTGTGTTGCTCTATCCCCTACAAGTCGGATGCCAGTCGGATGCCAGTCGGATGCCAGTCGGATGCCAGTCGGATGCCAGTCGGATGCCAATGGTCGAACCATCCTAAGGTTCCGGCGGGTGCAACGGGGGGCCGCATTGTTGGACGTTAGTGGGAGATGACCATGCCGTATCAAACCAGATCGGGCCAAATCAGCTCGGCGATCAATAGTTCGGGGCGCGGTATAGCAATGGTCGTGGCGGCGGTAATCCTGCTCTCTACAGGCACCGCAACCGCGGATCTCTACGACAAGGTCGGTGAAGCGTCCTGGTATGGCAAGCGTTATCATGGACGCACCACCGCCAACGGCGAGAGCTTCGATATGAATGCGCTGACCGCCGCGCACAGACGATTACCCTTCGGCACGCTGGTACGTGTCACCAACTTGAGCAACAAGCGCTCTTTGGTTGTCCGGATCAACGACCGCGGCCCTTATGCGGGCGGGCGCATCATCGACCTGTCAAAGCGCGCCGCCGCTCTTCTTGGTTTCGAGCAGCTTGGCGTCGTAAAGGTGCGGGTGCAAACCGTCCAGCCGGCTCGGAAAAAGCAGAAAACCCTGGGCAAACAGAGGCGGCATAGCGCGCACAGCGAAGAAAGCATTCGAAACAGCCTGGCGCGGTCCCCTGATTTCCAGCCGGTAACGCTGCGCCCGCCAAGTGGTGTATATCGCTAGAGCCGTATTAGAAGAAAACCTAGAAAATACCGCCCCGGTTATGCAGTTCTTTGCGGCGGGTTTCGGGTTTCTTAACTTTACGTCGTTGTAATTCGGGTCCGCGCTTAAGGAGTAATGCCGGCCGTGCGGTCCCGCGTCGACCATGACCGAGCGCCGCGGGCTTGAACCGAATTGAGGACTTCTATCACCTCCGTCCACATGACACCGAGCTCCATCCAAACCAATTTCGACTTGAAATCCGGGGTGAAGGTAACACTTGGCTTCCTCGCCCTTAGCGTGGTTTTACTGGTATTAGTCGCTTCTTTGGTCGAACTCGGCACCAACTCGCCGCTGCCATCCCAAACCGAAGCGTCCGCGCCCTCTCTGGCTGAAACGCCCGCGCCCTCCCTGGCTGAAACGCCCACGCAGGCACAGGCTGACGCGCCCACGGCAACCCCGACCGAGGCAACTCAACCTGAAACGACCGTTCTCCAGAGCAGGACGCCGGAGCCGGCTACGCCGCAGGCTGCCGCGATAGGGGACATACCCGCCATCTTCTCGGTTGCCGATGCCGAGCGCTATCGTCAGATATTTTCACTCCAGAAACGGGGCAAGATCGAGGAAGCCAAGAAAATCTCTGCTGTGCTCGACAATAAACTGCTCATGGGCCATGTGCTGGCGCAGCAACTTCAGCGTCAGTGTATGCGGCGGTGACAAATTAGACCACGGAAGCGGGGGATTTTCCTTCTGCGGGCGGAGTAAAACTC
>JAQBTY010000154.1 GCA_027624735.1 Pseudomonadota bacterium
GACAAGAGTTATGTATAATCCCAAGGCGACCTACGCCCGTTTCCGCTGCCTGGTTACCCTCTGGTAGCTCACCTGGGACTGACTGAATATCGGGCCGGAATACTCCGGAGTCGAATCTGTTGTTGGTAGGAAGCCCCCCTCCTGTCTGGACAGTCGTCCAGCCTTCGCCGGGAGCAAATTCCCTTGAGAAACCCCCTACACCAAATGCAGGAGTCTCGAAACTAAAGTTGAAGACCGCCACTTTAGCCGCCCACGCGGTTCCCGCGAGCCCGATCGCCGCTGCTTGCATCGCGGCGGCCATTAGTATTGCAAGTCTTCTCATTTTAGAGAATTTTTTCATCGGAATTTCTCTCTACCCTGTATTCGCGGACGACCGTTGGTACGTGGGTGATTGCGCCTAAAAGAATACCCCCCGGTCGCGCCGCGAAAGGATCAATGGGCTCGAACGCGGAGACGGGCACGCTGGCGTCAACCCGCGTACGCTACCACTCTATAAAAATTTGGAAACGCCACCCCGCCCCTGTCGACCTCAAACCATCTCAATAGCCAGCCGCAGATGGGGAGCGTACAGAAAAACGCTTAATCAATTGTCAAACAACTATCTACATCTTTACAATAATTAATTAATCTGATGCAATTTTGCGTTAAAATAATGCAAAAGGTTGCGAGCCATCGAGCCATGTTGACGTCGGACCAGTTTCGCGCCGCATGCATTACTGCGCTGGTCGGCGTGCGGGCTTGCCGCGCGGGCGGGTGTCAATATTACAACCGTGGAGCGCGGCGCTGGCCAGGTCAACGGTAACGCCAGCAGCATGCTCAAGATCCAGTTAGCGCTGGAGGCAGGGGACGTCGAGTTTCTCACTTTCGATGACGGGGCGGGCGCTCGCATCAAGCGGCCAGACTGACCGGCGAGTTCATGATCACGCCGCGGCAAGAACGGATGCCGCCCGTGGACCTCTCCGACGATGAAATTCTGAAACGCCTGCTTGATCTAAACCTCGAACGCGTGGTCAAGCAGGACGCAAAGCCAAATAACTTATCAATGTTATGGGTTATGGGTCCCGGCTCGCGCTTCGCTTGGCCGGGATGACAAGAGTTATTTATAGTCCCAAGGCGACCTACGCCCGTTTCCGCTGCTTACGCTTCGCCCGCCCGTTGAGGTAGGGGGCCAGATACTGGCCGGTGTAGCTTTCCGGCGTGGCGGCGACGTCTTCGGGGGTGCCGGTGGCGACGATGCGGCCGCCCTTGTCGCCGCCGTCGGGGCCGAGATCGATGAGCCAGTCGGCGGTCTTGATAACCTCGAGATTATGTTCGATTACCACCACGGTGTTGCCCTGATCGACCAGCACCTGGAGGACGTCGAGCAGTTTGCGGATGTCCTCGAAATGCAGTCCGGTGGTGGGTTCATCCAGGATATAGAGCGTCTTGCCGGTGGAGCGGCGCGCCAGCTCCTTCGATAGCTTCACCCGCTGCGCTTCGCCGCCCGAGAGCGTCGTCGCCTGCTGGCCGATATGGATATAGCCGAGCCCGACCCGCTGCAGCATGACCAGCTTGTCGCGCACCGCCGGCACGGCCTTGAAGAAATTGGCGCCTTCGTCGACCGTCATGTCGAGTATGTCGGCGATGGATTTCTGGCGGAAGGTGATATCCAGGGTTTCCCGGTTGTAGCGCTTGCCCTTGCAGATATCGCACTGCACATAAACGTCGGGCAGGAAGTGCATTTCGATCTTGATGACGCCGTCGCCCTGACAGGCTTCGCATCTTCCGCCCTTCACATTGAAGGAAAACCGGCCCGGCTTGTAGCCGCGGGCGCGCGCTTCCGGCAGGCCGGAAAACCAGTCGCGGATCGGCGTGAAGGCGCCGGTATAGGTCGCCGGGTTGGACCGCGGCGTGCGGCCGATGGGCGACTGGTCGATATCGACCACCTTGTCGACGAATTCCAGCCCGTCGATACCGTCATGCGCGCCGGCTTGCGTCCGGGCGTTATTGAGGCGCCGCGCGGCCGCCCGGTAGAGCGTATCGATCACCAGCGTCGACTTGCCGCTGCCCGAGACGCCGGTGACGCAGGTCATGGTGCCAAGCGGGATCTTGACGGTGATGTTGGTGAGGTTGTTCGCGGACGCGCCCCTGACAGTCAGCGCCTGACCCTTTTTACCGGGGCGGCGCTGTTCGGGTACTTCTATCCGGCGAATGCCGGTGAGATATTGCGCCGTCAGGCTTTCCGGTGATTTCAGGACCTCCGCCGGGGTGCCGTGGGCCACCAGATAGCCGCCATGAACGCCGGCCCCGGGACCGAGATCGACCAGATAATCGGCGGCGCGGATCGCGTCCTCGTCATGTTCTACCACCAGCACCGTATTGCCGAGATCGCGTAGCCGCTTGAGGGTTTCCAGCAGGCGGGCATTGTCGCGCTGGTGCAGCCCGATGGAGGGCTCGTCCAGCACATAGAGCACGCCGGTGAGGCCGGAACCTATCTGGGAGGCGAGCCGGATGCGCTGGCTCTCGCCGCCGGACAGGGTCCCCGATGACCGCGACAGGGTCAGATACTCGAGCCCCACATCGACCAGGAAACCGAGCCGTTCGTTGATTTCCTTCAGGATACGGCTGGCGATTTCCTGTTGTTTGGCGCTCATGGTCTTTGGCAAGTGGGTGAACCAGTCGTGTGCCTCGACGATCGACATGTTGGTGATCTGGCTGATATGGCGTCCGTCGAGCTTCACCGCCAGCGCTTCCGGGCGCAGCCGCTGGCCATCGCACACATCGCACGCCGTCGTGGTCTGATAGCGGCTCAGATCGTCGCGTACCCAGGAAGAGTCGGTTTCGCGGAAACGCCGTTCCATGTTGGGGATCACCCCTTCGAACGGCCGTTCCACATCGTAGCTGCGCTCGTCATCCTTATAGGTCATTTTAACCGGTGTAGCGCCGGAGCCGAACAGGATGGCCTTTTGCACCGCGTCGGGCAGATCCTCGAACGGATCGTTGGTCGACACCTTGTAATGCCGCGCCAGCGAATCGAGCGTCTGGGCGTAGTAGGGCGAGGATGACCCGGCCCACGGCGCGATGGCGCCCTTGCGCAGCGATTTCGACGGGTCCGGCACGATCAGGCCGGGATCGAAATACATGGTGGTGCCGAGCCCGTCACAGGCGGGGCAGGCGCCGGCCGGGGCGTTGAAGGAAAACAGCCGCGGTTCGATTTCATCGATGGTGAAGCCCGATACGGGGCAGGCGAACTTGGCCGAAAAGATGGTGCGTTCGCCACTGTCCGCCGCTTCGGCGATGGCCAGCCCGTCGGCCAGATCGAGCGCGGTTTCCAGCGAATCCGCGAGACGGTTGCCGAGATCGGCGCGCACGACGATGCGGTCCACCACGATTTCGATGTCGTGTTTGAAATTCTTCTTCAGTGCCGGTGCGTTTTCGATTTCATAGTGTTCGCCGTCGATCTTGACGCGCTGAAAGCCCTTCCTCTGAAGATCCGCCAGCTCGCGGCGGTATTCGCCCTTGCGGCCGCGCACGATCGGGGCCAGCAGAAACAGCCGCGTGCCCTCGGGCATCTCCAGGATCCTGTCGACCATCTGCGAGACTGTCTGGCTCTCGATGGGAAGACCGGTCGCGGGCGAATAGGGTACGCCGGTGCGGGCAAACAGCAGGCGCAGATAGTCATAAATCTCGGTCACCGTGCCGACCGTCGAGCGCGGATTGCGCGAGGTGGTCTTCTGTTCGATGGAGATTGCCGGTGACAGGCCCTCGATGGAATCCACGTCGGGCTTCTGCATCATCTCGAGGAACTGCCGCGCGTAGGCCGACAGGCTTTCCACGTAGCGCCGCTGTCCTTCGGCATAGATGGTGTCGAACGCGAGCGACGATTTTCCCGACCCCGATACACCGGTCAGGACGACCAGCGAATCCCGCGGCAAGGCGATATCGATGTTCTTGAGATTATGCTCGCGCGCGCCGCGCACGATGATTTCTTTGCTCATCAGGATCAATCAACTGTACGCCACCCTGCCGCCGGTGGCTCTTGCGGGCAGTCTATATCAGGCCGGTGTCCGTATATAGGGCAGGGAGAATTCGAGGGAAAGCGGGAAACGCCGAAACCGTCACACAGAACTGGGGGCCTTAGGACCGCCGGTCCATCCGATCCGTCTAATCATACTCTCAGATAGTCGGCACCTTGTGTAAATTTCGACCATTCGTACACCCCCGCATTGGCCGATTGCCAATTGGGCAATGCCTTGATGCGGTCGTACCAAGCCCTAACATTCGGATAGGCGCTGAAGGTACAGCCAATCACTTCCCCGAGAGAAATGATGCCGGATGCGAGATAATCGGCGATGGTCATCGTCTCGCCGCATAGCCAGGGCGAGCCCTGACCCAATATGTGATCGTTCAGGATTTTGAGATACCGCTCGGCCTGGGCTTTTCCCGTGGCGACCAGTAAATTATTAGCCGCTTCATCTGGTAATTTAACGTGATCCAGAACCTGCGGGTACACCAGCCCGTAACCGAACGCGCGGTAGAAATTGGTGTTGAACCAATCCATTACCTCATTGACCCGCGCCCTGGATTGCGGATCAGTGGGATAGCTCGCTGACCCCGACTTTTCCGCCAGATATTTCAGGATGGCGGAACTTTCGATAAGCCTAAAATCACCATCTTCCAGAACCGGTACAAAGTTGCTCGGATTGATCTTGGTGAAAGCTTCACCGTACTGCTCTCCGGCCATGATATCGATGATCTGCTGGTCGACCGCCAACCCCTCGTCGGCGATAAGCATCATAATCGGACGGCAGGATGTGGAAGCCGGATGCTGGTATAGTTTCAATGTCTGCTCCTATTTTGATTATTAGCTAACCCGTGCGCTGCGTTAGCATTACTAAATTATCACTGATCCCATATCAACGCCCTATGCATAAGGGGCTGAGCGGGATGAAAACGAGAACGGCCAGCGCTCACCGGTTTGCTATGGCGTTCCTTCAATGGCTGGATCGGGGACCAGATCAACCAGCACAATGAGATCACCGGGCGGGAAACGCCGGAAAGAACATGAAGTCGTGCTTACTTTTTATCGCGCCGGGCAAGTATGCGTCCGGCAAACAGGACACAGATCGTCACGGTTCCCAGGAGGATCGTGGCAAGGGCGTTTATTTCCGGGCTGAGCCCGAGACGGATGCTGGAAAAGACGACAATGGGCAGCGTGCTCGATCCCGGGCCCGAGACAAAGCTGGCGATCACCAGATCGTCGAGCGAGAGGGTAAAGGCAAGCAGCCAGCCGGCAATCAACGACGGTGCGATCAGCGGAAGAGTTATGGTCAGGAATACCCTGAGCGGTCGTGCGCCGAGGTCCATGGCGGCCTCTTCGAGGCTGCGGTCCATCTGCGACAGACGGGCCTGCACGACGACCGAGACGTAGGCGGTAGCGAAGGTGATGTGGGCGATCGCGATGGTCAGAAAGCTTCTGCCGTCGGGCCATCCGATGAGCTGCTGCATTGACACGAACAGAAGCAGGAGCGACAGACCGGTGATGACTTCAGGCATCACGAGCGGCGCGGCGGTCATGGCGGAAAACAGCAGCCGCCCCCGAAAATTGCCGAAGCGAACCAGCGCGATGGCGCAGAGAGTGCCGAGGATCACCGCACCGGTCGCCGACGCAGCGGCGATCTTGAGGCTGAGAAGCGCCGCGTCCAGCAACTTGGTGTTCTCGACGAGGGCGCCATACCATTTTGTCGAAAAGCCGCCCCAGACAGTGACCAGCCGTGATGCGTTGAAGGAATAGATGACGAGTGACAGGATGGGCCCGTAGAGGAAGAGGTATCCAAGCGCGAGCGCGCTGATCAGCCAGGGCGACAGGCGCTTCATCGGCGCGCTGCGTTCCGCTTGAGACGCAGATGCTCCAGCCAGGCGAGCGGGGCGACAATCAGCGCGAGAATGGCGACCGCCAGCGCCGAAGCCAGCGGCCAGTCGCGGTTGTTGAAGAATTCTGTCCACAGCACCTTGCCGATCATGAGGGTACGGGAATCGCCAAGAAGCTCGGGAATCACGAACTCGCCAACCGCGGGGATGAACACCAGGAGAAACCCGGCGACCGCGCCAGGCATTGATAGCGGCAGGGTGATCGTCAGAAAAACCCGCCATGGCCGCGCCCCGAGATCCGACGCTGCCTCGAGCAGGCTGTAGTCCTGGCGATCAAGTGTCGCAAACAACGGCAGCACCATGAACGGCAGATAGGAATAGACGATGCCGAGATGCACCGCGAAAGACGTCTGCAGCAACTGGACCGGCTGATCGGTCAGCCCCAGCGTCAGCAAAATTCCGTTGATGGCGCCGTCGCTTTTCAACAGTCCCATCCAGGCGTAGACGCGGATCAGAAACGACGTCCAGAACGGGAGGATGACCGCCAGCAGCAGGGGCGACCGCCAGCGTTCCGGCGCCCGCGCGATGCCGAGCGCCAGCGGGTAGCCGATCAACAGGCATATGGCCGACGCGGTCAGCGCGATCTGAAGCGAGTTGAGCAACGCGTTGAGATAGAGAGAGTCATTAAGCAAGAAGAGGTAATTGTCGACCTGCGCGGCTATGGCGCCGTTACTGATCAGCGGCTCGTAGGGCGGAACGCCGAAACGGGATTTGCTGAGCGAAATACCGAAGACGATCAGAAAAGGAGCAAGAAAGAACACCGCTAGCCAGGAAAACGGAATCGCCGTCACGAGGCGGCGGCCGATGGCTTCCGTCAGTATCCTGGACAAGGTCATTGCGTGAGTATCATCCCGTCTCCGGGATGCCAGGAGAGGTCGACAGTGTCGTCCCATGTAAGGGGCTTTTCGTCTGTATGAAGGCGGTTTGCGATGGCGACTTGAACGCGAAGCCCGTCGGCGATATCGACATGATAAATCGACAGATCGCCCAGATAGGCAATGTCGCGCACGGTGCCGGACAGTTCGTTCCGGCCGGTGCCGCGCCCGCCGCCGGTCTGTATCTTTTCAGGACGGACCATCACCGTCACCGCGTCGCCGCGAACAAGTTGCGCATCCGATACGGTTTCAATCACCGACCCGGTCGCCTTGAGCCGGACAGTCGCCGTTCCGGCTTCCGCCGCGACGATCTCACCTTCCAGCAGGTTGGCGGCGCCGATAAAATCGGCCACGGAGCGGGAATTGGGATATTCGTATACTTCCCGTGGCGGTCCGATCTGCTGAATTTTCCCGGCCCGCATAACGGCGATGCGGTCCGACATTGTCATCGCCTCTTCCTGGTCATGGGTCACCAGAATAAAGGTTATCCCGATCCGGTCCTGCAGGTTGACGAGTTCAAACTGGGTTCGCTTGCGCAGCTTTCGGTCAAGCGCACCGAGCGGCTCGTCGAGCAACAGGATCTTGGGCCGCTTGGCAAGCCCACGGGCGAGCGCGACGCGTTGGCGTTGCCCGCCCGACAGCTGGTCCGGTTTGCGGTTTGCCTGGGTCGCGATATCCAGAAGAGACAGAACCTCCTGCACGCGATCGTCGCGTTCCGACCGCGCCATGCCCTCCTGCCGGAGCCCGTAGGCGACATTTCTTGCCACCGTCATGTGCGGGAACAGGGCATAGGACTGGAAAACCATGTTCACCGGACGCTCATACGGTGGCGTATGGGTCATGTCCTGGCCGTCGAGAATCACCCGTCCGCTATCGGGAGTTTCAAAACCGGCAATCGTTCGGAGCAGCGTGGTCTTGCCGCAACCCGATCCCCCGAGCAGCGAGAAGAGTTCACCCGCGCGCACGGCAAGATCGATATTATCCACTGCTGTAACATCGCCGAACCGCCGCGTTATCCCTTCAAGGCTCAGTATCGTTTCGCCTCGGACGGCGCCGCTGGTGCGACGAAGTGGCGGACCGTTCATTGGCCGGTTTTGATCCGGGTCCAGGTGCGCGTGCGCAGACGGTCGTAAGCCGGCGATTTCAGCGGCACGACGAACAGCCGATCCCGTGTTTCCTTGCTGGGATAAACGACGGGATCCTCACGCCGGACCTTGTCGACGAATTTCTCCGCGCCTTCCACCGCATTGGCATATCCGACCGCGTTGGTGATCGGCCCCACGACATCGGGCCTCATCATGAAATTGATAAAGGCGTGCGCGTTGTCGGGACGCTTCGCATCGGTTGGAATGGCCATGACGTCTATCACCGCCTGCGCTCCCTCCTTTGGAAGAAACACCTGGATTTTGACGCCGCGCTTCGCCTCGGCGGCCCGATCCCGCGACTGGATCAAGTCGCCACCGTATCCGTGCGATACACAGACCTCGCCATTGGCCAGGTCGTTGATATAGGAGGACGAATGAAAATATTTGACGAAGGGGCGGATTTTCTGGATCAGCGCGGCGGCTTTCGCGAGGTCTTCGCGTTTTTCGGTCGCCGTATCGATGCCCAGGTAGATGTAGGCCGCAGCGAACACCTCGTTGGAATCGTCGAGCAATGACAGCCCGCAGGAAGAGATTTTCCTTGCCCATGCGGGGTCGAAAATCAGCGCCCAGCTATCGGTCGGAGCGCCAGCCGCCGCGACTTTTAGCTTGGCCACGTTAAAGCCGATCCCGGTGCCCGCGATCATATAAGGCACGGCATACGCGTTTCCGGGATCACTCGCGGTCAGCGACTTCAGGAGCGAGGGCGTGAGATTTTTCCAGTTGGGCAGCCTGGATCGGTCGAGCTTGAGATAGATGCCCGATTTGATCTGCCGGGCGAGGAAGGGCGAGGCCGACGGAAATACCACGTCATAGCCGGACGATCCGGCCATCAGCTTGGCTTCGAGAACTTCATTGGAATCATAGACGTCGTAATTGACTTTAATGCCCGTCGCCACGGTGAATCGGGACAGGGTATCCTTGGCAACATAGTCAGACCAGTTATAGACATTGAGAATTTTTTGTTCGGCTGCCTCTATATTTTCAGACATAGCCAAGGCGGCGGCGAACACAGAAATTGCAATAAGCCCGCGCATTACAGTTCCCTTTACAGACCCCCGGAACCCATACCGCGCCATCGCGGGCGGCAGCACCGGGAACACTCAGCAGATTTCCCGCCTCACCGCGTTAATGTCAACAGATTCCACACAGATTCACAGCCAACCGGCAAATTTTTGCCCGTTCACGTCGATATTCTATGGCGTTCCTTCAATGGCTGGATCGGGGACCAGTTCGATCAGGACGTTGAGATCCCCAGGCGGGGCGCCGCCGAACCCCTCTATGCCGAATCCCGGCAGGGTAACCTTCTGGCCGTGAACCGCGCCCGGCGGTATGGTCACGGCGACCGTCAGCCCGGTCATGGTGGTCACAAGTTTGCAGATGCCGTCCCTTGCCTCGGAATAGGTGATTTTCAAGGGCGCGGCCACATCCTGGCCTTTCATGTAGAGGGTGGTGGCGGCGGCGCCTTTTACCCGGCCGAGGCGGGTTCCGGCCACGTCGCCAAACAGGTCCATGATGCGTTCGCCACTCGATTCATCGATTTCAAAATCGTACCAGGCGCCGTCTTCCTCCCAGGGCTTGGCCCCGGAATTGTTTTCGTCGCGCCCCATGCGGTTGCCGTCATATTCGGCGCGCTTCCGGTTGTCGGCCAGGATGTTGTAGGCGGCAGTGATCTCCTTGAACCGGTCGGCGGCTTCCTCATCGCCGGCGTTGACATCGGGATGCAATTGCTTGGCCAGGCCACGGTAGGCGCGTTTAATGGCATCCAGATCCGCGCCGCGGTCGATGCCGAGAAGATCGTAAGCGTTCATAGGGCAAGTTTTATGCGCGGATGCCTGCCGGTCAATCTCCAGATCAATTTTAATTTACTTTTATATTTTTGACAGGATGCTAT
>JAQBTY010000155.1 GCA_027624735.1 Pseudomonadota bacterium
GGATGCCAAGTTAGCGAAAAACACCACCCGCAGATCCTTCCGGAACACCCAGGGTGAGCAATTACAAATAATTCAACCGGTTTTATGATTAATTTTCTATTCATTATAAATACGGCCGAATACACCAGCTCGGAACGCGAATATATTTGCGCGCCCCACCAGCCCGTCTTCCGTGGCAATCACCGTCGGCCGAACAGGCGCTCAATATCCGCGAGCTTGAGCTCGACATAGGTGGGGCGGCCATGGTTGCATTGGCCGGAATGGGGTGTCGCTTCCATCTGTCGCAGCAGCGCATCCATTTCCTGCGTTGTCAGCCGTCGGCCAGCCCGAACGCTGCCATGACAGGCCATGGTGCCGCTGACGGCATCAAGCCGTTCCTTGAGAGTCAGCCCTTCTCCCAGTTCGGCGATATCATCGGCAAGATCTCTGACCAGCCCCGTAACATCGGTCTTGCCCAGCATCGCCGGCACTTCGCGCACGACAACGGCGCCGGGACCGAAACTTTCGATCACAAGCCCCAGTTCGGCCAATTGATCTGACCGTTCAAGCAGGTGCAGGCAGGCCGCCTCGTCGAGCTCGACGACTTCCGGCAACAAAAGCCCCTGGCGTTTAATGCCATCCCGGTCGAGCGCCTCTTTCATCTGCTCATGCACCAGCCGCTCATGCGCCGCGTGTTGATCGACAATGACAATCCCGTCGGCGGTTTGGGCGACGATATAGGTTTCATGCACCTGCGCCCGGGCCGCCCCCAGAGGATAAGAAAGCCGCGCATCGGCGCCGGACTCCGCCGCTTCGGCGAAACCGACCACCGTGCCATCGGCGGTACGTGCCGACGGCGCATCCAGCCCTTCCATCGGCGCGTAATAATCGGCCAACGCCGCCGCCATCCCCTGGCTTGGCGCGGTCGGATAGCTGCGTGATGAGCCTGCGGGATAGCCGCCTGACCCCGGACGAAAGGCGCCCAGAGTCTGGGAGGCGACAGAGGTAGAGGCGCGGTGGCCGGCATCCGCCAGGGCATGGCGCAACGCACCGACAATCAAACCGCGCACGATTCCGGCATCGCGGAACCGGACTTCGGTCTTCATGGGATGAACGTTCACATCGACCAGGGCGGCTGGAATTTGCAAAAACAGCGCCACCATGGGGTGGCGGTCCCGCGCCAGCAGATCCTGATAGGCGCCGCGCACGGCGCCACGCAGCATGGGATCCCGCACCGGGCGGGAATTGACGAACAGATACTGGCTGCGCGCATAAGCCTGGTTGAGGGTCGGCAGCCCGGCAAAGCCGGTCAACGCTATGCCCTCGCGTTCGGAAGATATCGGCAGCGCATTGTCGGCAAATTCCCTGCCCATGACATCGGACAGGCGCCGTAAATTGGCGTCCAGTAACTCGCCCTGCGCCGCGTCGAACCGCAATCTCGGGCCCCGTTCATCGGCAACGCTGAAACCGATTTTCGGATAAGCCATGGCGAGCCGGCGGACGACATCGAGAACATGATTGAGTTCGGTGCGTTCCCCCTTGAGGAATTTTAGGCGGGCCGGGGTGGCGAAAAACAGATCGCGAATCTCGACACGCGTGCCGCCTATGAGCGATGCCGGCCGGACGGCGCCTTTTTTCCCACCCTCAACGTCGATCGACCAGGCGGAATCCGCACCGGCGATGCGGCTGATCATGGTCATCCGGGACACAGAGCCGATGGACGGCAGCGCTTCGCCCCGGAAACCAAGCGCCGCGATATGAAGGAGATCATCGTCGGGCAGCTTCGAGGTTGCATGGCGTTCGACGGCAAGCGACAGCTCATCAGGATCCATGCCCACCCCATCGTCGGTGACGATGATCGATGTACGCCCACCCCCCGCCAGCGCTACCTCAATACGATGAGCGCCGGCATCGATCGCATTCTCGACCAATTCCTTTACCGCGGATGCCGGACGTTCAACCACCTCCCCGGCGGCGATGCGGTTGATGGTGATCTCTGGCAGAACGCGCAGGGTTCGCAAGGTCATGGGGCCACTCTAGTCATTTTCAGCGAGATACTCCCGGGTCAGGATCTTGCCTTCCTCTACCGCCGGCTGGTCGAACGGATCGACACCCAGTAAATGGGCCGCGATGATGGTTTCAAGCATGAAGTGCATCATCAGCGCGCCCATCATCTTTTCGTCAAGGTTAGGGAGACGGAAAATGCGCGTCGGACGGTTGTTACGGATCAGTGTCTCGGCCGTCGCCCGCTGTTCGGCATCCATCAAATCGCCTATGGTTTTCCCGGCGAGATAGCCAAGCGCCTCATCGTCTGCCAGCGAGGGCTCCACAACAGGCCCCGATCCGGCGCAACTCAACATCATCACCGTGAACATTTTATCGCGGGGTCCGTCGAGATAGAGCTGCAGTTGGCTATGTTGGTCTACGGTTCCGAGCGCGTTGACCGGGGTCGTCCCCTTGCCGTTCTTGCCCAGACTTTCCGCCCAGAGCTGGCGAAACCAAAGACCGAAATCCGCCAGCCGATCAACATAGGGCATCACAACAGTGGTGGTGACGCGGTTTTCCGCGGCAAGCCCGACCGAGATCGCGGCGCCGATAGCCGGTTCGACCAACTCCGGCGGCGCGCCATCCAGCACGGGCGCCAACACACCTGCCGCCCCTTCCCGCACCGCGACCGGATCCAGCCCCGCGATCATCGCCGGGAGCAGCCCAACCAGGGATAGCGCCGAATAGCGGCCGCCAATTCCCGGATCATGATCGAGGATCGCCATGCCAAAACGGGTAGCGAGACGTCTGAGAACATTGTCGCCAGGTTCGGTTATCGCCGTGAAATGATCTCCCGCGGCATCGCCCACCGCCTTTTGCGTGGCGCTGAGACAGATCAGAAACTGGGTCAGCGTCTCCGCTGTCGAACCGGATTTTGAAACCACGAGAAAACCCGTACGACCCAGCGCAACGCTGTCGAGCATAGCGGTGATGCTATGCGGATCGACATTGTCGAAGAAATGGATCCGGGGGGCGCCGGGACGCGGACCAAACCCGCAATCGGCCAGCGAGCAGAGCGTCTTTCCGCCAAGGCTGGATCCGCCGGTTCCCAACAGGACCACATCGTCGTACCGATCCCGGTATCGATCCGCGACAGGTCTCAAGGGCGCCAGATCGTCACTTGTTTCCGGCAACCGCAAAAGCGGCAGGCTGCCATCCGCATGGCGCGCGCGCAGGCCTGTCAGCGCGTCTTCGGTCTTGGCGAGAATCTGTTCGTAACGCGTCCGGTCAAGACCATGCGAGCCAAGCGCCTCGGTAAAGCAAGTCGAAGTAAGATGAACATAGGACATGGACGCCAACCTTTCTGATTAACATTAGACCATGCCCGCGAATCGGAAAAACCGCATGGTGGATAACTATCAACAAATTTTCGCTTTGCCCTGCGCATAGGCCATCGACCCTCGACAGAATCCGGTACAGAGTCTAAGCCCAGCAAGTGGGAATCAGGTAAATCGACTTGGATCAATTTGTACTTATGGCGGTCGCCGCCGCCTTTTTCTGCGGCGGTCTTGTGAAAGGCATTGTGGGCGTCGGCCTGCCGCTGACTTCGATCGCCCTTATGACAACGGTGATCGATCTTCGGTTGGCTGTGCCGCTGCTGGTGGTTCCTATCCTCGCCACCAATATCATGCAGGCGTTTCGGGGCGGCCGGTTTCGTGAGCTTTTCCGCCGGTACTGGCTGATGCTGGTGACAGCCGCCTTCGGGGTATGGGCCGGCAGCGCCGCGCTTTACCGGATTGAATTGTCTTATCTGCTCATAACACTGGGAGTCGTGGTCGCCGCCTATTCTCTGCTCAATCTGAGTAGTTTCCGGTTCAGCGTTTCCGAGAGTTCGATCCCCGGTTTGTCTCCCATCGTGGGTTTTTTATCTGGTATTCTGGCAGGCACCACCGGATCTATTGGCGTTCCCGTCGCGATTTATTATCAGGCGCTGGGGATGGCCAAGGATGTCTTCATCCAGGCGGTGGGTATCCAGTTTCTGATTACCGGTTCAATCCTGGCGCTGGCACTGACTTATGAGGGCGGTCTCAACATTGAGACGCTACCAGTATCGGCGCTCGCCATGGTACCGGCGTTCCTCGGCATGGCCGTGGGACAATGGATCAGAGATAAGGTCTCGGAGGACCAGTTCCGATCCTGGCTGTGGGTTTTCATGATGGTCGTCGGACTGAATTTGGTCCGCAAAGGCCTGTTCTGACATATGGTACCCATATGTTGGATTCTATCCGCTAGGGCGTCGATTCGAGGCCCTTCGGTTTTCCGACCACGACAACGGTCAACGCGTCGGCCTTGAGCAATCTCTTCGCCACGCGTTTTATATCCTCCACCGTTACCTTGTTAATAAGCGCGTCGCGCGAATTCAAATAGTCGATTCCGAGGCGATTTATCTGGACCGCGAGCAGCATGCCGGCGATCCGGCCGGTCGAATCGAGACGCAGCGGAAAAGAACCGTTTATATAGGTCTTTATTGAGGCTAGTTCCGCCGCTGTGACGCCGTGATCCGCCATCCGCCGCCACTCAGCGCGGATGACTTCGAGCGATTCCGCGACCCGGGCATTAGCCGTGGCGACACCACCCATAATCAGGGCAGCGTGATCATAGGGATTAAGATAGCTGTATACCGAATAGGCGAGGCCGCGTTTTTCGCGTACTTCTTCCGTAAGACGGGAGGAGAACCCGCCACCGCCGAGGATCCGCATCATCACATAGGCGGTATACCAGTCCGGGTCGGTGCGCCGGAGGCCTGCATGACCAAACACGACGACACTCTGGGGTATGTTCTGTTCGACCACCACCTGCTTTCCGCCGGCCGCCGGCTTGATATCCGCAATATTCCTGGCGGCGCCCTCCATCGGCAGACGACCAAATACCTGATCGAGCCGGGTCCGGAGTTCTTCCGCCGTAATGTCGCCGGCTACGCCAACAATCAGTGATTTGCGGACAAAATAACGCGACGTAAATTCCCTGAGGTCGCCAACTCTAATTGATTTGAGCGACTCGATGGTGCCGCCGTTGGGCCGGCCATAGGGATGATTGGGAAACACCATCCCGTACCAGGCGCGCGTGGCGATGGTGTCGGGATCCTGAAGCGCCGACCGCAGCCCGGCAACCATCTGCGCCCGGATACGCTCGACGGGCCTGGCATCGAAGCGGGGTTCATTGACGGCGAGCGCGAGGAGACGGAACGCCTCATCCCGATTGACCGCGAGCGTTCGCAATCTGCCGCGGAACCGGTCCGTCCCCGAGGAAAACCGTATGCTTGCGGCGCTATCCTCAAGCGCCCCCTGGAAAACCTGAGAGGTCATATCGCCGGCACCTTCATCAAGCAGGCCGGAAACCATTTCGGCCCGCCCCTCCTTGCCCTCGGGATCAACCGAGGCGCCGCCAGGAAAAGAGAAATTAAACGAGATGACAGGAACCGATGTGTCGCGCACCAGCCAGGCTTCTATCCCGCCGGGGCTTGTGACCCGTTCAATATCGATGGCTACCGCGCCACGCGGCAGAAGCCCGACAAATGCGATCATCGCCGTCGCGACGATCGCCGACGAATGGCTGAAGAACGAACGGCTGAAGAATCGAGCGATCATCTGTCAGTCCTTCTTCGGAGACGACGGGCGGAGAATATTAGTGACTGACTGGCGTTCAACCAAAACCGCCCGCGCAGCTTCATTCACCTGATCAAGCGTCACAGCGTTGATTCTATCGGGCCACGCCTCCATCTCCTCAATAGTGCGGCCGGTCGCCAGGGCGCCACCGATGACATTGGGAGCCGCCGACAAGGAATCGCGCGCATAGACAGCACTGGCGACAAGCTTCTTCTTGGCCCGCGCAACCTCGGCGGCGGTCACGCCAATCTTAAGAATAGCGTCAATATCGGCGAGCAAGGCTTTCTCGGCGGTCGCCAGGGTCGTTCCAGGGCGCGGCGACACGCTGAGGCCAAAGGTCCCAGAATCAAACTGATTGGGATTGTACCAGGCACCGGCCGAGGCCGCGATTCCCTGTTCGACAACCAGGCTGCGGTAAAGCCGCGACGTAGTCCCCCCCCCGATGATGTCAGAAAATACCTGAAGGGCGTAAGCCTGATTTCCCTTTGCCGTGCGATAGCTTGGCGCGGTGTAATAGCGCGACCACGCTGGCTGGCCGACCCGCGGGCTGTCCATTTCGACCCGACGCGCCGCCAGATGGGGCGGCTCGGAAACCCTGTTCCGGACAATGTCCGCCCCACGCGCGATCGTGCCGTAATATTTTTCCGCGAGCGGGCGCAGTTCATCGACGGTAATATCACCGGCGACAATCAGAATGGCGTTATTCGGGACATAGTAACCCCGGTAAAAATCAAGCGCGTCCTTTGTCGTTAGCGCGGCGATCTCATGTTTCCAGCCGATGACCGGAATTTTATACGGGTGATTTAGGAAAAGCGCCGCCTGAGACGCTTCATGGAGTTGGGCGCCAGGATCATTATCGGTCCGTGAGCGCCTTTCCTCCAGCACAACATCCCGTTCCGGCAGCACCTCTTTATCGGTCAGAATCAGGTTGCTCATCCGGTCTGATTCGAGCTTCATCACGAGTTCAAGCTTGTCCCGCGCAACTTTCTGAAAATAAGCGGTGTAATCCTGCGTGGTAAAGGCGTTCTCCGTTCCGCCATTGCGGGCGACAATTCTGGAAAACTCGCCGGGCGGAAAGGATTTGGTTCCCTTGAACATCAGATGTTCAAAAAAATGCGCGATACCGGATTTACCCGCTGGCTCGTCGGCCGCGCCAACCTTGTACCAGACCATGTGCGCGACAATGGGAGCCCGCCGGTTGGTGACCACAACCACCTGCATACCATTGGGCAACATAAAGGATTGGGGGCTGAAGACGACCGCGCCGGCGTCGGGCGGCGTACCGAACAGAAGGGCGGCCAAAACAACGGCGCAAACCGCGACGGATTGAACAAACCGCATATATTGTCTCTCCCGCCTTTCGAGCCAGCCATTCGAAGACGACGGCTCCTGGAACGTCAAACAGAGCCGACTGACCCGCAATATGGTCTAACCGAACCAAATTGCAACGAATCTCAGGTCAACTCCCGGTGATCGAGGCAGATTGGACTGTCGATATTAAAAAATACCTTCAAGAATTCCGCGTTGCCGCCGTTTGATGACGGGAACCTCGCCTTTGTTGGGCGGATCGCCGATGGCGCTTGCTTCCCGCAACCGGCGCAACTCCTGATCGGGGTCGACAATCGTACCGGGCGGATCGACCTCCTGCCAGAAAAGCACTTTGTTAAACAGGCTGTCGTCAGCTTCCGCCAATGCCGTGGTTTCGCGGTTGACGAGAGAGCGGATTGACGCATCGGCGTTCAAGGCTCCCGCACGTGCAAGCAGGGCGGCTTCTCCCACCGAAAACTTGCCTGACTCCTGGGTGGCCGGGTCCGGCGTGGCAGACGCCGTGCCGGATTCACGGAGTAAAACGTCGCGCGCCTGATTGCGCACGGATTTTTCTTGTGGCCGCTCGGCGCCTGGTTTCGGTGGACGCAAGCCAAAATCCGGGGGCACGCTTAACGGAGCCCGCGTCACGACGGCAAATTCATCGGGCGTTTGTTTTTCAAGCCCAACAACGTTCCGGGTCGCTTCGCATCCGGACGCTAACAACGATCCGGCAACCAGAAAGGCAGCCCCCTTCAATCCGATATGGCTCATCATCACTATTTCCTTGTGGTACTGCTATATTAGGGGTCTGGAGGCCTTGAATTCAAGGAGTCTAGAATTAATAACACCACCCCGACGGTAATGGCGGAGTCCGCCACATTAAACGCCGGCCAGTGGTAGCCGGCGACGTGGAAATCAAGAAAATCAACCACCGCGCCGTGAAGAAACCGGTCAATTACATTGCCAATGGCGCCGCCCACCACGAAACCGAGCGCGGTGCCGAGCAACAGGCTATCGGCACGCCACATCCATATGCACAGCGCCGTCGAAAGCAGCAATGCAAATACAATGAGCGCCGCCGTGGCCCAGCTTGGCGCCCCACCCAACAGGCCGAAACTCACGCCACGGTTAAAAACCAGAACAAGATCGAAAAAGCCGGTAACCGGAATTCTCCGAGGGGGTGACATGACGCTTGTCAGAATCCACCACTTGGCCGCCTGGTCCAGGATAATGACCGCAACCGCCGCCAGGCTTCCTGATTTAAAGGGACTAAAAATGGTCACGGCACTGTCTGATTTGTGGGCTGATTTGGGCTGATTTGGGCCGCTAACTTACCACAAGGTCGCCGACGACATCGGCACAGCGATGGCACAGCTCGTCATGTCCGTCGGCCGTGCCGATTTCCGGCATGACTTTCCAGCAACGCGCACATTTTTCGCCGGCAGCCGCCTCGACAACAACATTAATCCCGGGTGTCTCAGGCAGGAAAAAGGCGTCGTCCGGCGCTTTCTCATCTGGAAACCGTGCCGCCGACGTGATGAACAAATCCGCGGCATCTATACCGTCAAGAAGGGCCCGATCTTCAGGCGAGGCGTAGACGATGGCGGTAGCCGCAAGGCTGGAGCCGATGCGTTTCGCGGCGCGTTCGATCTCTAGGGCGCCCGTAACCACACGGCGCAGATTACGGATACGCTGCCATTTTTCGGCCAGCGACTCATTGTGCCAGGCCCCTGGAATATCGGGGAACAGCCGCAAATGAACGCTGTCGTCCGATGTTCTATCCGGGTAGCGGGTATGCCAGGCTTCTTCCGCCGTGAAGCAGATGATCGGCGCCAACCAGGCAGTCAGACAGGAAAATAGCGTATCGAGCACGGTTCTAGCCGCCCGGCGGGTCGGATCATCGACCGGATTGCAGTACAGCGCGTCTTTGCGAATATCGAAATAAAAGGCGGACAGCTCGACGGCGCAAAAATTATGCAGCTCCGTGAAGAGCGTGTGGAAATCGTAGTCGTTGCAGCAGCGCCTGACCATTTTGTCGAGTTCGCTTACCCGATGCAGAACAAACTGTTCCAACTCAGGCATATCTTCGACGGATACGCTTTCGTTTTCGTCAAACCCGTCCAAATTGCCGAGCAGATACCGCACCGTGTTGCGCAGCCGCCGATAGGCGTCGGCCTGATGCTTGAGAATCTCCGGCCCGATCCTCAAATCTTCCGAATAATCGGATGCAACGACCCACAAGCGCAGAATATCGGCGCCATATTGCTTGATGACTTCCTGAGGAGCCACAACGTTGCCGGTGGATTTCGACATCTTCACGCCTTCTCCGGCGAGAACGAAACCATGCGTCAGCACCGCGTCAAAAGGCGCGCGCCCTCTTGTGCCGCATGATTCCAGCAGCGACAGATGGAACCAGCCGCGATGCTGATCCGACCCTTCGAGGTATAAATCCGCGGGCCACTTCAAATCGTCGCGCGCTTCCAGAACAAAACTATGGGTCGACCCGGAATCGAACCAGACGTCTAGAATATCGGTGACCTGCTCGTAATCGTCGGGGTCGTAGTCATCACCGAGAAACCGGGAGGGCGGACTCGAAAACCAGCAATCATGGCCTTCCTTTTCCACGGCAGCGGCGATGCGATCAATCACCGTTTGGTCACGCAGCGGTTCGCCGGTTTCCTTGTGAAAGAACACCGTGATCGGGGAACCCCAGGCGCGCTGTCGCGAAACACACCAATCGGGCCTGTTACTGACCATGCCATACAGCCTGTTGCGCCCGGCCGGCGGGTAGAACGCCGTCTGGTCGATGGCCGCGAGCGCCTTTTCACGCAAATTATTGGTGTCCATGGAAATGAACCATTGCG
>JAQBTY010000156.1 GCA_027624735.1 Pseudomonadota bacterium
GGCGAGATCCTGGTAATCCTGATGATCGAGGACACCAAGGGGATCGAAAACCTGTCGGATATCCTGAAGAACGTACCCGGTATCGGCGCCGTGCTGATCGGCGAGGGGGATCTGAGCCAGGAGCTCGGTTATCCCCGGCAGTACGAGCACAAGGTGGTGCTCGACGCCATGGCGCAGATCGTGAACACCTGTAAGGACAACAACGTCGCGGTGGGCCACCCGCACGTTACCGCCGGCAATGTGGAGCGTATTCTCGGTGAAGGCTATACTTTCCTGATGGCGGCACCGGTACGGTCCACGCCCGGTCTCGACAAGGGATTGGAGTTGGCGGGGCGCGGCGTTGGCGAAAAATCGTCCTCTCCGGCACCATCTTATTAGGTCTGGTTGGTTTTTTATTGAAATGCCGAAAGACCCCACCTTCGTCACATCTTCATCAATGCAGTCCAGTCCCAAGCGGGCTACCACGAAATTTTAAGGGGAGTTGAAAAAATGATTATCGATTGCCACGGCCATTATACCACCGAACCCGCGCAGCTTACCGAATACCGCAAGGCCCAGCTCGACGGGTTGGCGGCCGATCCGTCGTTTCTGCCGTCACGCGCGGATTTGAACATCACCGACGATGAAATTCGCGAACGGCTCGAGCCGGCGCAGCTCAAGCTGCAACGCGAGCGGGGCACCGATCTCACCATTTTCTCGCCGCGCGCGGTCGGCATGGGGCACCATCTGGGGAACGAGCAGACCGGCTATTACTGGGCCGAGATCTGCAACAACATGGTCCGCCGGGTGTGCGACATGTATCCCGACAAATTCGTGCCGGTGTGCCAGCTGCCGCAATTCCCCGGCGTCGAGCCGAAGAAATCGATCCCCGAACTGGAGCGCTGCATCAACGAGATGGGTTTCATCGGCGTCAACGTGAATCCCGACCCGTCGGGCGCCATGTGGACCGACCCGCCGATCATCGACAGATGGTGGTATCCCTTATGGGAAAAGCTGGTGGAGCTCGATGTGCCGGCCATGCTGCATGTGAGCGGCTCGTGCAATCCCAATTTCCACCATACCGGCGCGCACTATATCGCCGGCGACACCACCGTCTTCATGCAGCTTATCCTGGGTGACCTGTTCAAGGACTTTCCGACCCTGAAGTTCATCATCCCGCATGGCGGCGGCGCGGTGCCGTTCCACTGGGGGCGCTACCGGGGGCTGGCCCAGGACATGGGCAAGCCGACCCTGCACGAGCATCTGCTGAACAACGTCTATTTCGACACCTGCGTCTATCACCAGCCGGGCATCGACTGCATGACCAAGGTCATCCCGGTTAAAAACATATTGTTTGCATCGGAAATGGTGGGGGCGGTGCGCGGTATCGATCCCGAGACGGGATTCAACTACGACGATACAAAACGCTATATCGACGGGACGCCGAATCTCACCGACGCCGAACGCAAACAGGTCTACAGCGAGAACACACTTCGGGTGTTCAGCCGCTTGAAAGTGTAGTCAGAGACCCAAACCGATTCGTTTCGCGGGTGTGCCCTCTCAGAGCGTTTCGAGAGGGAAAACTTACCTTCCTGGCGCCCAATGGCGCATCCGCTGCGTTTCCGACTTTTCCATTATCCAGAGAGCGTGAATGGCGTGCTGTGTAATTCATTCCAGAGGATCAACTGTTTGTTGTCTGGGACCCATAATCGACAGACTGGATATAGTGGTTTCAAGGGCGTTGATTCGAAAATTTTCTTGACACAATCAACGCCCGGTTTTCCACAGATTTTCCACAGCCTATCCACTGTTTAGTCACCGCAAGAAGAGGGGTTTCGCACCCCTCATCCACCGTCTTCTCCACAAAATATTGTGTCTTATTTAGTCTGTCATACCAATTATTGTTGACTGGCGGTTTCCGTTTGGGGCATGATTCAGTCGTTCCTCAGCTTGATAAAAGGAAGTTTCGCGTCACGTCTGCTGTAGTAAATATGGCCTAAAAAGGCCGAGCAGACGCAGGATACGCGACTCCACAGGGCAAGCTGAAGAACGGGGGTTGGTGAGTAAAGAGTTCGGGAGGTTACTAGGTGCTCGATATAGTCCACAGAGAAGAGCCGCTTGATGTCATTCAGACCGAGCGGGGTGTGCGTGTTACCATTGATCGCAGTCGTGACGGGAAGCTAACGGAGTTTGGCAAGGAAACGCTGAGTGATCGGTATCTGATGCCGGGTGAAAGCTTCCAGGATCTCTTTGCCCGGGTTGCGACCCATTATGCGGATGATTCCGCACACGCCCAGCGGCTCTATGACTACATCAGCAAGTTGTGGTTCATGCCGTCGACGCCTGTGTTGTCCAATGGCGGCACCACGCGTGGATTGCCGATTTCGTGCTTTCTGAATGAGGCGAGCGACAGCCTCGACGGAATTCTCAATTTGTGGAACGAGAATGTCTGGCTCGCCGCCAAGGGCGGCGGCATCGGGTCCTATTGGGGTAATCTGCGTTCGATCGGCGAACGGGTCGGCGCCAATGGCAAGACTTCGGGCATCATCCCCTTTATCCGCGTGATGGATTCGCTCACGCTGGCGATCAGCCAGGGCAGCCTGCGGCGTGGCTCAGCGGCGATCTACCTGCCGATCGATCACCCGGAAATTGAGGAATTTATCGAGATCCGCCGTCCCACCGGTGGCGATCCCAACCGTAAGGCGCTCAACCTTCATCACGGAATCCTGATCACCGATGAATTCATGCGGGCGGTCGAGGCCAACGAGGAATTCCCGCTGCGCAGCCCGAAGGATCGTCATGTGGTGCGCAAAATATCGGCGCGCGGGTTGTGGATCCGGCTGCTGACGTGCCGGGTGGAAACGGGCGAGCCCTATTTCATCTATATCGATCATGTGAACAAGGCGATCCCGGAACATCACAAACTCGCCAATCTGCAAGTCAAGATGTCCAATCTGTGCAGCGAGATCACCCTGCCCACCGGGATCGACAAGGATGGGAAGCAGCGCACGGCGGTTTGCTGCCTGTGTTCGCTCAATCTCGAGACCTGGTTCGAGTGGCAGAACGAACCCCAGTTCATCCCCGATATAATGCGGTTCCTCGACAACGTTCTGCAGGATTTCATCGACAACGCGCCGGACGAAATGGCGCGGGCGCGTTATTCCGCGGGTCGGGAACGCTCCGTCGGGCTCGGCGTGATGGGGCTGCATTCCTTCCTGCAATCGCAGAATATCCCCCTTGAATCGGTCATGGCCAAGGTGTGGAACAAGAAGATGTTCAAGCACATCCGTGCCCAGGCCGATATCGCCTCGGTTGAACTGGCGGAAGAACGCGGCGCCTGCCCCGATGCCGCCGATTACGGGGTTATGGAACGTTTTTCCAACAAGATGGCGATCGCGCCGACGGCGTCGATTTCAATCATCTGCGGCGGGTCTTCGCCGGGGATCGAACCCAACGTGGCGAATTCCTTTACCCATAAGACGCTGTCCGGGTCGTTTAACGTCCGCAACAAATATCTGAAGAAATTGCTGGCGGAAAAAGGCCAGGACACGGATGAGATCTGGTCGTCGGTGACGACCCACGAGGGCTCCGTCCAGCATCTCGATTTCCTGACCGATGATGAAAAGGACGTGTTCAAGACCGCGTTTGAGCTCGATCAGCGCTGGATCATCGATCTTGCCGGCGACAGGGCGGATTATATTTGTCAGTCCCAATCGCTCAATGTGTTCATCCCCGCCGATGTGCACAAGAAGACCCTGCACGATATCCATTGGATGGCGTGGAAGAAGGGCGTGAAGTCACTGTATTACTGCCGGTCGAAATCGATCCAGCGGGCGGAGGCTGTTTCGCACAAGCAGGAATTTACCGCCCTTGATGCGGTCGGCGCCCAGCCGATACCGTCACCCGAGGGGATCACGCTGTCGCTTGTCGCCAAACCGGCGGAAGGCGCGCCAACTGGCAACGACAATGATTACGAGGAATGCCTCGCCTGCCAGTAGCGAGGAGATCCGAAGGGGTCTGCCAACCAACTTGCCGGGGCCTGTTTGGCCCCGGTTTCGACTGGGGGTCTAAAAGATATATTAGCGGCCAGGAAACGTACGGGGGAAAGAAAACATGTCGCTGTTGGAAGAAAATATCGTCTACAAGCCGTTCCGCTATCCGTGGTGCTATGATGCGTGGCTGACCCAGCAGCGGGTTCACTGGATTCCCGAAGAAGTCCCGCTCGCCGATGATGTGAAGGACTGGCATAACAAGCTCTCGGCCGGCGAGCGCCATACGCTGACGCAGATCTTCCGCTTCTTCACGCAGGCCGATATCGAAGTCAATAATTGCTACATGAAGCATTACTCCCAGGTCTTCAAGCCGACCGAAGTGCAGATGATGCTGGCCGCGTTCTCCAATATCGAGACCGTTCATATCGCGGCCTATTCGTATCTGCTCGATACCATCGGCATGCCGGAAACCGAATACGAGGCCTTCCTCCGCTATAAGGAGATGAAGGACAAGTACGATTACATGCAGGGGTTCAATTGCGAGAGCAAGAAGGACATCGCCATGACGCTGGCGGTTTTCGGCGGTTTCACCGAAGGGCTGCAGTTGTTCGCCTCCTTCGCAATCCTGCTGAACTTCCCGCGCTTCAACAAGATGAAGGGGATGGGGCAGATCGTTTCCTGGTCGGTGCGTGACGAAAGCCTGCACACTGAATCCATGATCAAGCTGTTCCGCACCTTCGTTTCGGAAAACCCGGAAATCTGGACGCCAGACCTGCAGCGAGATATCTATCTGGCGTGCAACACGGTGGTCGAGCACGAGGATGCTTTCATCAATCTCGCCTTCGAGATGGGCGGCGTTGAAGGGCTGACCGGCGCCGAGGTAAAGAAATATATCCGCTTTATCGCCGACCGGCGCCTGTCGCAGCTTGGGTTGCAGCCGATCTTTCGGATCGAGAAGAATCCGCTACCATGGCTCGATGAAATCCTGAACGGAGTCGAACACGCGAATTTTTTCGAAAATCGCGCCACGGAATATTCCAAGGCCGCGACCCAGGGCGGCTGGGACGATGTCTGGGACAACTGATCTGTCCGGGGTTGGTTATAAAGGCCGGTGCCGCAGGGCGCCGGCCTTATTTTGTGGCGCCATGATTATCGATATAGCTGCCCCTGGCCTATGTGGACGGCCGGAGAATCGCTTCCGATGACGCGCTTGGCCGTTGGGTTCAGAGGCCCGTCGCGTTCGCTGATTCCCTGCCGCCGACGTAACATTCATGGCCCGGATTCTGTCTGGCATTTTAATCAAAATTCGGCGGAATTCTGTCAGATTTCTGAAAATATCGCGGCAACTTAAACCTTCGCTAAGCCTGAGGAGGTAGTCTCGGTGAGAGTTGCCATATTTCCGCCATTTTACCTCGACACTCGCGGCGTGGCTGTGGCAGTTTGTATTCTAATAATGGGGTGAGGAGGCATAACAATGCCTAAGGATTTTTTGGGAAAGCGCCAAGTCCGTTGGATTGGTGCGGCGGCGTTGTTTGCCTTGACGTGCTCCGGCAGCGTCTATGCCGCCGATTGCGTCGCGCCGCGTGACCGTGATTCGCAAATCGTGCGCGCACTCCAGAGCCGTCTTATGATTGCCGCCTTAAGCTGCAACGCCCGAAATGACTATAATCAGTTCGTCAATCACTACCAACCGCAGCTTGCCTATCATGGTACCGGGCTGCGCAAGTATTTCCGCAAGAAGCACGGTAAGAGCCATAAACGCGCGCTCAACAAATTCGTCACGGACCTCGCCAATGGTGCGTCGCAGGCGAGCATCAAAGATCGCAGCAGGTTCTGTGTCGAAAGCCGCGCCATATTTGCCGCGCTTAAGTCTGCGTCGTCTCGTCAGGCCCCTTTGACCCTGCAGGCTGTCGCGCTCGATACCGATTGGCGGCATAAACCCGCAAAGGTGTGCGAGGCTTATGCCCAGCGCACGACGAAGAAGCGCCGACGGTAAAGGCCGCACGAACAGAAGATAGGACAAAGGGCCCCGCGGGGCCCTTTGTTTTGTTCACTGCTCATCATCCTGCTGGTCATGGGCGCTGCGTCCATGGCCGTGGAGACGGTCTTTTCCGAGGCCGGTCTATTCCAGGAGGATTTCCAACCGGCGGTTTTGCGGCTCGCGGACGCCATCGGCGGTGGCGACCAGCGGCTCGCTCTCGCCTTTGGCGATGACCGCGATGTCGTTGGCGGCGATACCGAGCCGTTGCAGCCTTTGACGAACCGCGTTGGCGCGGCGCATGGACAGGCGCTGGTTATATTGCGGCGTTCCGGATCGATCGGCATGGCCCGTAACCCGGAGGCGCACGTTGCCTGCGCGCTTCGCCTCCGCGGCCGCGCTGCCAATGATTTTTTGCGCCAGGCTGGTCAGGTCCGCTTTATTCAAGTCGAAGAAGACAAGAAAATTACGGGAAATTTCAGGCGCCGGTGCGGCGGCTGGCTCCGGGGGCGGTGGTGCCGGTGCGGCAATGCGTTTCGGCGGCGGTTCTTCCTGCATCGGTTCCATCGCCGGCATCTGTTCGGCGGTTGGCGTTGGCGCCGGATCGGCCATGGGTTTGGCGGGGGCGCCAAACGAGAAGCGCACGCCGAGCATGATTTCGTGGTTCGCGTAATCAGCATCGACCGATGTGCCGCCTGTCGTCTTGAATTTCAGGTCGGGTATGGTGAAGTAACGGTATCCCAGCGTCACCTTGGTTCGCGGGCTGACGCTGAACGCGATGCCCGCCATTCCCTGATACGCAAAGTCATGATCGTCGTCATTGATCGCACTGCCCGAGACAGGAGAGACACCATCCGCATCGACGTAACCAAGACCAAAACCGGCGCCGATATAGGGTTGAATCTTGCTGTCGCGGAAGAAATCATAATAGCCGCTGATCATCAGGCTTCCGGCGCGGGCTGTTCCCGATGCGCCGGCGCCGCCGACCTTGTCGATGTCGCTCTGGCGGTAATCCAGGCCTAATTCGCCGCGCACACCCTGACCGTTGGCATAGCCGAAACCGATGCCGCCAACCCAGCCCAAATCGTGTTCCGCATCCTGCTTGGTGGCCGTGTCGACTTTGGAATCCTCTGTAAGATGGGGCCGGCGCGGCCCTCAAGATAAAGGCCCTTCTCCGCCGCTTCGGATAGACTAGGCGCCAAAAAAGCCGCCGTCGCGAGGGCGGCCAGCGTTACTGCTAATACACGTAGTTTCTGTTCGACCATTGCCAAAATCTTTCCCCGGACGCCCGAACGGACGTTTTATGCCAACACCAATCCGAATATATATATATATACCCTTTTGTGATTCCAGTACCACTGGTGGATAAAGCCTAACAACTATTTTCCACTAGGACGGCCAATTTTCTGTCTCACTGTTCCCCTGAGGGGGGCTGTTGCGAAGGGCAGTGACAAGACCGTTACCGGCGTTATCATGCGGAGTCGACAATTCACCAGGGGAGACGAGCCATGGCTAATATCTTTTCAAATCCCGTCAATGTCCGCCCACCGGGGGTCAATTACCATCATTCGGTCGAGGTGCCGGCGGGATCCCGGCTCCTTTATGTGGCGGGCCAGACCGGTCTTGCCGATGACGGCACCATTCCCGGCGACATCGAATCACAGGCGGAAATTGCTTTCACCAACATCACCAGGATTCTGGAAGCGTCAGGCTTTGGGCTTGCGGACGTGGTTTTCATGAAAAGCTTTTTGACCCGCCGCGAAGACCGCGAAGGATACCAGAAAGTGCGCAGCGCCATGTGGGGCGACATAAAGCCGGCATCGACTTTTCTGCTGGTTTCGGGACTCGCCCGGCCCGAATTCCTTGTGGAGGTCGAAGTCGTTGCCGCCAAAAGCGACTGATCGTCCTCAAACGCCGTCGGGCGATCAGATCTTTCTCGATCACGTGGGCTGGTTTGTTCCCGACATGGAAGCCGCCGGCCGCCAGTTCGAGGCTCTCGGGTTCGTCCTCACGCCGTTTGTTGCCCAGAAGAATGCCGATCCCAGGGGCGGGCCCCCTGTGTCCGCCGGGACCGGCAATCGCTGTGCCATGTTGCGGCGGGGATATCTGGAAATTCTGGCTGCAACGGAGGGCGTCGATACGCCGCTGGCGCGGCAACTCAACGCCGCCGTGGCGCGTTATACGGGGCTTCATCTGATCGCTTTTACGGTCGACGACGCGGAGTCCGCACATGCCAGGCTGGAGGCTGGCGGGTTTAGACCGCAGCTACCGGTCCATTTGCGGCGGCCTTTGGCGCTGGCTGATGGAGAGCAGGCTGAGGTCGCGTTTACCGTGCTGCGGGTGCCGCCTGACGCCATGGAAGAAGGCCGCGTTCAAATGCTCCGGCAGGAAACGCCCGGCCTGGTGTGGCAGGACCATCTGCTGGCGCGGGACAACGGCATCGTGGCCCTTGGCGGTGTCTTGCTATGCGTCGACGATCCGATCGAGGCCTCTGACCGGTTTGCCCGTTTTACCGGCCGTGCGGCACAGGGCCGTGCTGGTTACCGGGTGATCGATCTCGACCGAGGCCGGCTTGGATTTGCGACAGCGAAAACATGCGGCGTTCTGGCGCCCGGCCTAACTATTCCGGCAACCCCGTTCATAGCCGCCGTCGCACTTCAGGCGGAAAATCCGGGCGTGATAAAGGAACTATGCGCGGCGCGCGATATCAGGTTGCTCGATGATGCCGGCGACGGCACGGTGCGCATCGATCCGGCGGCGGCGGCGGGCGCTGCGATGGTCGTTTTCGGGCCGGGCACGGTATGGCCGCCCGATGCTTGAATGCCTGGTGCTTGAATGATTGGCGCGGTTGCCAAATAATGCTCGGTATCAGCGTCTCTAAAGCGGGGAGATTAGTGTGGCGGTGACACAGACGATTAAAGTTGAACCAACCCATCCCGCGGTCGGCGCGCGGGTGACCGGGGTCGATCTGCGGCGCCCCATCGATTCCGATGTGGCGGATGAGTTGCGCGCCGCCTTCACCCGCCATGCCGTGATATGCCTGCCCGGTCAGACCATAGAAGCCGGCCATCAAGTTGAGTTTGCCGCGGTTTTCGGTCCGGTCGATGCCGATGACCGGCAGATGGACGATCCCAACCAGACGCAATCAAGGCCGGGTGTGATGTATGTCAGCAACATTCGCGAGGATGGCAAGCTGATCGGCGTTTTGCCCGATGGGGAAATGCACTTCCATTCCGATGGCATGCACCGTGACAACCCGTACCGGGCCACCACGCTCTATGCGATCAAGATCCCGTCGCACGGCGGCAACACCCTGTTTTCCAGTCAGGCCGCTGCCTATGAAGCGCTGCCCGCGGATATGCAGCAGCGTCTCGACGGGCTCAAGGGAAAACATGTATTCAACTATAACAAGACCACGCGCGCGGACATGCGCACCGACCCAAACGAAACGGCCTTCGCCATTCACCCGCTGGTCAGGACCCACCCTGATTCAGGACGCAAATCGCTTTATCTCAGCCGGCTGATGACCCACAGCATCGTCGGGCTGGAAAATGCGGAAGGTGAAGAATTGCTGCTTGAGCTCATCGAGCATTGTGAAAAGCCGGAATTCGTCTATTCCCACAAATGGACACCCAACGATCTGGTGATCTGGGACAATCGATGCGTCAATCACGCGCGGACTGATTTTTCCGCCGATGAACCGCGCCTGCTGCGCCGCTATACGGTCTCGGAGCCGGCATAAAATTCCGTCGGTCCGGCCCAAAATCCCGTCCCCGAAAAACAACCCCATGCGTTAAGGATAAACCGGTTAGTTTTACTCAAAAAAGTTCCACTCACCC
>JAQBTY010000001.1 GCA_027624735.1 Pseudomonadota bacterium
AAACGCTAAACTATGAAACACCGGCAGAGCGATTCCACGCTTGTGTTGCAGCGATCCGTTGAGTCCACAGGATAACCCCGGCGTTCTCGACTAGACAGTATCGTTGCTTTGGTGTGAGACTGAATTTGGGGTTGGCAATGACCGGAAAAGCACAGGGGGATTGCCCAATGAAACAAATACTCACCCACGTCTTCCTATGCCTCGTACTGGCGACATCGGCATGCTCGCACTTCGACGAGAGCGTGGCCGCCTATGAAGACGGTGACTATGCGACGGCCTTGTGGGAGTGGCGGCGGCTCGCCAGGGCGGGCTATGGTCCCGCCCTCAACAACCTCGGCGTTGTGTATTACGAGGGCACGGGCGTTCCACAGGACCCCGCACAGGCATATCAATGGTTCAGCCTCGCGGCATCCCAAGGATACAGGCATGCTCTCGAAAACCGTCACGTCGTCGCCGGTACAATGACATCCGCCCAGTTCGCCGAGGCGCGGCGGCTGACCCGCGAGTGGTGGATGCTGAACCGGTAGAGCACTATCTGATTTAGCTCAGATGCTTGCGCATGAAGCCGGCGAACACCTGAACGATTTCGGCTTCATAGGGTTCCCACTCGTCGAACGGGATAAGCGGCACGTCCTGATCTTCGATGGGCAAGCGATGCAGCTCGCTGCCGGGGATCAGTTCATGCGCGGCGAGGCCGCTGGTCGAAGCATGGGTATTGTCGTTGCCGGGGATGACGATGCTGGGCGCCTTGATTTGCGCGAGTTCCTCGGGCGTCGCCCCCATGACCGGCAGATTGGCCCCGGCCACGAACAGGTCACGCAGGCGCGACATGATATGGATGAAATGATCGGGATCCATCGCCATCAGAGTCTCGCCGCTGGCCGGGTTGGCGGTAATGCGCTCCTGATAGGCATCGGTGGCGCAGACCGCCGCCATGCCGCCTTCTTTCGCGGCGCGGATGAACTGGTCGTAATAGAGCTCTGGCAGGCGGTTGGCCGCGAACGGGCCGCCGGTCACGCGCAGCAGCAACAGGCCGCGCACCGCATCGGGGTGACGAATCCCGAACAGGATCGAGGTACGCGCGCCCGATGACGAACCGCCGACGAAGACCGGCAACGCGTCAAGCTGACCCAGCAATTCCCGCAGATCGTCGGCCCAGACCGCCTCCTCCACCTCATCGGCGGACATGGCGATGCTGGAGGCGCCGGTGTTACGCCTGTCATGCAGCAGGACCCGGAAGCCTTGCGCCGACAGCTTGCCGGCCAGGGATTTGAATTCCCCATAGCCGCGCCGCCCGCCGGTGATCAGCGCCACCCAGGGTCCTTCATTGCCGAATACTTCGTAATTGATCGTGACGCCGCGAACAGTTGCCGTTGCCATGATAAACCTCGTCCTTTCCGGTTGCGGGGGCCGCCGAGGGCCAGCCGATCCAGCCATTGCCGGTCAAACTATACGTCGGCGCGGGGCCGACACAAAGGCGGCAACGATATTTCAATAACCCGGCGACGGGAGAGCCCCCGATATTGCAGGCCGATGGCACGGAAAACGGGATCCTATGGGTAACAAATGTTAAATTCTATCCACTAGAGTCGGGGCATGACTAGGGACCGGCCCGACGGACGCCTGATTTTTAGACCGCTTTGGCTTGCCGTTTGCGCGCTTGTTTCTCTTTGTCCGCCTGCTTCGCTGGCGGCGAGCAGGGGCGAACAAGTGATCGTCGTCAATGGCAATACGATCATCATCGGGTCGAAGCAGGTCTATCTCCGCGGCGTCGATGCGCCGGAGACGGACCAGTATTGTCTTGTCGGGCAGGTCCAGTGGGCCTGCGGCAAACAGGCGGCGCGAGAACTCGCCAACAAGATCGGCGGCAAGCCCGTCAAGTGCAAAGCCCGCGACGGCGACAACGTGGATTGCTTTGGGGGCGGCGTTAATCTGGGTTCCTGGATGGTATCGAACGGCTGGGCCGTCGCATCCGGAAACGTGAGCATCTACGCCGGAGAGGAACGCCAGGCCAAAAGGGGCAAGCGCGGGATGTGGCGCAGCGAGTTCGTGCGGCCCTGGTCATGGCGGCGCGGCCTGAGGTCCAGCACATCCGCCACCAATAGCGAGGCGCGCGTCTGCCCGATCAAGGGAGAAATCACCGCTTCGGGCGAGAAAATTTATTATCAACCCCGGCACCGTCACTATGACCGCGTACAGATCGATACCGGCAATCATGAACGGTGGTTCTGCTCCGTCCAACAGGCCCGACGGGCCGGCTGGGAGGCGCCCAGAAAATAGCGCATCAGCGATCCATGGTGTGACACCGGTTTCCTGCCTAGGATGGCATCCCTCTCTCACCGAGCGGTGACCTGCCGTGCCCCCTTTCGACCCCTCGACCGCCGCCATCAAGGATTCCCGCAAGGGATGGGTGGTGGTTGGCACCCTGTTCCTGATGCTGGGCATCGTCATCACCGGCCGCAGTTCGATCGGGCTGATGATGCCGTTCTGGAAAGACGATCTCGGGTGGAGCTACGGATTCGTGTCGACCGCCGGCGCCGTCATGATGACCGTGATGGCGGCCATCGCCCCCGCCGCCGGGCTGGTGCTCGACCGGTTCGGCTCCCGCGTTCTCTATGCCGTTGGCATGGGTTTTATCGGGACGGCCTTCGTGCTCTGTTCCTTCATGACCGAACGCTGGCAGCTGATCGCCCTGTTCAGCATCATGGCGGGGATCGGCTTCTCCGTCGTTTCGCCGTCGCTGGTTTCTTCCACGGTGGCGCGCTATTTCGACAGCAGGCTGGGGCTCGCGACCAGTATAGCGTCCTCGGGCGCCACCGGCGGCCAGCTCGCGCTGATGCCGTTACTGGGATTGGTCGTTGTCGCCGTCGGCTGGCGGGCAAGCTTTATCGGCATCGGCGTGACAATCCTGGCGACCGCCATCATCGTTCCTATCCTGATCGGAAAAGAGCCGCGCGCGCCATCATCGGTCGGCGCGGCGAAGGGCTGGTCCCTGGCGCCCACCTTCGCCCAGCTGCGCGGCGACAAGACTTTCTGGTTGTTGACCAGCGGTTTTTTTATCTGTGGCTTCACCACCACCGGCGTCATCAAGATCCACTTGATTCCCTACGCCGTAAGCTGCGGTTTCCCGCCGCTGCAAGGCGCCTTTGCCTATGGTGTGATGTGCGCATTCAGCCTGGCCGGCATGATCATCTATGGCCATCTGTCGGACCGGATGCATCGCCCGGCCCTGCTCACCAGCATCTATTTCATGCGCGCCCTGACCTTTATCCTGCTGATGTATATCGCAGACAGCCCAGCGACTTTGTTCACCTTCGCCATTCTGTTCGGGATCTTCGACTATGCCACCTTCCCGATCGTCGCCAGTCTGGTGGCGAGCCATATCGGGCGCCATATCATGGGCATCACCATGGGCCTGATCTTCGCCGCCCATTCGCTGGGGGGCGCTCTGGGATCCTTCATGGGCGGCTATCTGTTCGAACTGTCCGCCCGCTATGATGGGGTGTGGATGACCTCGCTCGGGCTCGCGCTGCTGGCCGCGTTGCTGACCATTCTGATCGAGGAAAACCGCCCGCCGGTGGCGGAACCGGCGCTGGCGTAAAAGCCGCGACTTCAGTCTAGAGCATATTCTGGCCCACCGAAGGTGCCGGCGATGGAATCGGCGGCGATCAGCCCGATGCCGAATGACTTGATCAGCCCGCCCACATAGCCGGCGCGCGGCCCGCCCTCGATGCCGCCAACGGCGGAGCCCGCCGCATAAAGCCCGGCGATGGGCCGATCGTCGGTATCCACGACCTCTCCCCGCCCGTTTACCGCAAGCCCGCCTGAGGTCACCGTTATGCCGGCGCACACCGGGATCGCGTAGAAAGGCGCATCTGTGACCGGAAACGCCTTGTAATCCCCGATATTCCGCGCCGGCTCGATCGGCGCCGCTCCGTCCGCCTGAACAAAATCGTTATATCCCGCGACGGTGGCAGCCAACCCATCCGGATCAATCCCGGCTTTTTGGGCGAGGGTCGCCAGATTAGCCGCTTCGATCACCGTCCCGCCGTTCTCGGGCAAGGACGGGTTTGGCGGCACATTATCGGTGGTCAGCGCATCGTGCCAGACGGCGGCGTCGAAAATGGCCGTCGCCGACAGGGGCTCATCGAGCCGCGCGATGGCGTTGGCCACATAGATACCGCCCTGACCTTCATCGGCGAAGCGCCGCCCGGCGCGGTCGACCACCAGCGATTGGGCGCAAATCAGATCAACCTGCGGGTACGGCCATAATTTGTCATTGTCCAGCGCATCGCGGCTCAACACATGACCGTAAAAAGTCTCCAGCCCCAGGGCCGCCGCGCCGATTTCCGTCGCCATACGCAGCCCATCGCCGCAACCGGTCCCGGCATTGCGGCGCTGCAAATCACCGGCGCGTGGCGTGATATGGCGCCCGACCAGTTCTTCACTGGCCTGGAAACCGCCATCGGCGATGACCACGGAGCGGCCGGCGATGGTCTCCGCCCCATCCGGCCCGTCAAAAATGATACCGGTGATGCGGCCGTCATCGCGCTCTATGGCGCTCGCCCGGCAGCCGCGGCGCAGTTCGCCGCCACGCTTCACCAATGAACTTTCCAGCGTTTGCAGGAATAAATTCGGGCCGCTCTGTTCCCAATCCAGCCCGGCGCGCATTTCCCGCAACGGGGCGAGCATATTCACCCCGGTGGAGCGCCGCGGATGTTCGATAAAATTCGCCCCTGCCGCCTCCATCCAGTCGAGGGTGGCGGACGCGCGCGACGTGAGGGCCCGCGCCAGATCCCGCCGCGCCGTACCATCCGTGGTCTCCATGATGGCGTCAAACAGCCCGTCCGCCGGCTCACGCGGGTTGCGAAAGGCCACATGCAGCGCACCGGTCGAAATCCGCGAATTACACCAGTACAGCCTATCGTTCCCCGCTTCCAGCACCACGACCTTCAGCCCGTGCTCTGCGCAGCGGTTGGCGGCGGTTAGACCGGCAAAACCGCCGCCTATGACAATGACATCTACCGACATGGGACAATCACCTCAAAATTCTGACCATAGAGCCGCGATATCAGACATGTTGTGTCAAAACAACTGTCCACGGTAGTCTGAGGCACAAACCCGTCGCCATTATTCGGAGGAACATTGAAAAATGAAAAAGCTGGTTCTTGAAAACACCGCTCCCTTTCAGGGCCTGTGCGAGCTGGTCGCCTATCAGGAAGGCCTGTTCGAAAAGGAAGGTCTGTTGGTCGAATGGGTCGACCGCGAGGCAGGCGTCGACCGCAAGACCTACACCGACATTACCGACCCCAGGGACGCCGATCCGCATTCGAGCCACGGGCTGATGTTCGAACAGGGCAAGGCCGACATGTACAACGCCTGCGAATGGGGCAATTACTGCCGCGTCCAGGACACCAGCGTCCAGACCGGCCGCCAGATCGGCCGGCGCTCCATCGTCACCTATGCGGGGCTGGTAGTACGACCGGACTCACCCGTCTACACACCGCAGCAGCTGGCCAACCGGCTGGTGGGCGTGCCGTTCTTCTTCGGCACCCATTATCTGGCCCTGCACATGCTGGAGGGGTTTCTGCCGCGCGACCAGATTAAAGTGTGCAAGGCGCCCATGGGGTCCAAGTACCGGTTCGATGCCATGATGTCGGGAGAGATCGAGGCAACCACCCTGACCGAGCCTTATCTCACGCTGGCCGAGAAGAAGGGCTGCCGCATCGTGGCTTCCGCCTTTTTCCATGGCACCGAGGTAGCGTCGGACAAGGTGGATGCGGAAACCTACGGCATGTTCAACCGCGCGGTCTGCGAAGCGGTGCGCCGGGTCAATGCCGACAAGAAGAAATACATGCAGTACTTCATCGACTATCACAAGAAATCCGACCCCGAGATCGGCACACTGACCGCCGACGATATCCGCGAAAGCCGCATTGTAGTGGTGGAGCCTGCTCCGATCCCGGCAGCGGAGCTGGAACGCACCGCCGCCTGGATCAAGAGCTGGGGTATGCTGGCGGAGACCGACGACGTGACCGAGCTGGTCAACATGGATGTCCAAACCGGCGCCCACGCGGCCGCGGAATAAGACCCGCCCTAGATCTAAGGAAACAAACCATGCGGATCGTCGACCTCAGCATGACCGTGTCCAACTGGGACACGAACTCGTTCGCGCCGGAGGAAACCTATTTCAAACTGCGGCCGATCGTGAACTGGGAAGACCACGGCTTCGTCTCCAATATGGTGGAGATGACGGTCCATGCCGGCACCCACATCGACAGCCCGCATCATTTCTTCCGCGATATGCCGTCCATCGACCAGATCTCAGCTGACAATTTCATGGGTGATGCGGTGGTCATCGATCTCACCTTCAAGGGCCACGCCAATGCCCGCATCAATGTCGAGGACATGGAACAGGCGGAAGCGGCCTTGGCCAAAGAAGGCATCACGCTGGAGCCGGACCTGATCCTGCTTCTCCGCACCGACTGGCCCAGTAGCAAGTCTCCGCTGGATCCCAACTGGTGGAACGAATCGCCCTGCCTGACCAAGGAGTCAGCCGAATGGATCGTGGGTAAGCTGCCCCGCGCGGTCGGGTTCGATTTCGCGCAGGAGGAAAAAGGCGGCGACCACGAGTACGAAAAGGCCGAGGAAATTCTCTCCGGCGCCATGCGGGTGCACAAGGCGATGCTGCCCAAACTCACCTTCCAGATCGAAAATTTGATCAACCTCGACCAGCTGCCGTCGAAGCTCAAGATCATCGCGCTGCCGGCCAAGTGGCATTCGGAATCCGCCCCGGCCCGCGTCATCGGCCTGATCGACTGACCGGGCGGACCCACTTCACATGTATGGATGGCGCGCCAGGCTGGGTCGGATAAACCCTTCACCGGAGACAGTCGGGGATGAGGAATGGCGCCGCCTGTGTCCGGACGGGACCATGGTTGTCAGTACCCGCATGTTTATCGAAGCGGTGGATGCCGAGGGCCTCACCAACATGGTGAAAAATGTCGAACGCGCCGCAAAGGAGCTCGCCACCGCCCGCCCCAACGTGATCCTGATGGCTGGCACCGCCGGCGCTTTCAATGGCGGGCCGGGGTTCGACCGGGAACTGGTCAAACGGATAGAAGATGCGTCCGGCTTGCCCGGCGCCACCACCATGACCGCCGTGCTGGCCGCGCTCGACGCGCTCGATGTGGAAAAGATCGCGGTGGCGACATCCTACATACAATCGGTCGATGACGCGCTGGCCGACGTGCTGCGCGCATCGGGCCGCGATGTGGTCGCCATAAAAGGCATGGGGATTCTCAAAAGCATCGATATGGGCGATCTCGCGCCCGAAACCAATCTTCAGTTTGCCCACGAGATGCTGCGCGACGCCGAAGGGGCGGAAGCCTGCCTTCTGTCCTGCGGCAACTGGCGAACGCTCGAAGCCATCGCGCCCCTCGAAGAAGAATTCGGCATTCCGGTGATCACCAGCAACCAGACCGGGCTTTGGCATGCGCTCCGCATGTCGGGGATCGCGCCGGATGAGGTAACCGGCGGTGGTCGATTATTTGAACTGGCGGGCCCATGAAGGCGATCCGTGTCCACACGCTCGGCGGGCCCGAGGTCCTGAACTATGAGGACGCGCCCGATCCGGAACCAGGTCCCGGCGAAGCGCTGGTGCGGATCGCAGCCGCCGGGGTCAATTTTCTCGATATCTATTACCGCAGCGGTTTTCACTGGGGCGGCCATCACGGGCGCGACCTGCCCTACGTTCCGGGCGCCGAGGGCGCCGGCACGGTGGTGGCTTTAGGCGACGGCGTAACCGACATGGCGGTCGGCGACCGTGTCGCCTACGGCATCTCCAACGGCCAGGGATCCTATGCCGAGCTCAAAGCCGTGCCCGCCTGGCATCTGTACAAGATCCCCGATTCGGTGGATTTCACGACCGCCGGGGCAATCATGCAGCAGGGCATGACGGCGCATTATCTATCTAATAGCGTCCGCAAGCTGACGCCAGACGATACCGTGCTGATTCACGCCGCGGCGGGCGGGACCGGCCTGCTACTGGTCCAGATGGCCAAACGCCAGGGCGCAACGTTGATCGGCACCGTCTCCAGCGACGCCAAGGTCAAGGTGGTGAGGGACGTCGGCGCCGATTGGGTCATCGTCACCAGCGTGCAGGATTTCAAGGGTGAAGTGCGTCGCCTGACCGATGGCAAGGGCTGTACCGTGGTCTATGATTCGGTCGGCAAGGACACGTTCGAGCGTAGCCTCGATTGTCTCGCCCCCTTGGGCGCCATGGTGCTCTACGGCCAATCCAGCGGCAAGGTGCCGCCGCTCGATACCGCCGTCTTGAACGCCAAGGGATCATTATCCCTCTGGCGCCCCAGCCTGACCGATTACGTGGCGAGCCGCGATGACGTGCAGCACCGCGCCGGCGATTTGTTCCGCTGGATCGAAGCCGGCGACCTTACCGTCACTGTCGGCGGAACTTTCTCCCTCCGCGACGCCGCCGAAGCGCATCGCCAGCTGGCGTCCCGTGCCACCATCGGCAAACTGATGCTCCTGCCGGGTAGGGGTTAATAGTCTGGCCCGAAATAAATGACCGCCTTTCAACGGGTCATGGACCTCCATCCAATTTATTTCGTCGCCCCCGGGCGTGACCCGGGGGTTCAGGAATTGTCGTAATTCCCAATATCCGACTGGATTGCCGGCTATGGGCGTGAAGCGCACCTGGGTCCGGCAATGACGAATGAGAGGTTCGGTCTGCCAACTTATTGGCAAGCAGCACAATCTTTTTGAGTTAGACTCTAAGACTTCAGGTAAATGTCACTGGAGTTGCCAACGGTCGCGAATGGATTTCTGTTCGATTTCACTTAATTTCTCATTGCGCTCGAGATAGTCGGAAAGACCGTCGCTGGCCTGGCCTGCGCGAGGGCTGTTTTTCCCCTGGATATCATGGGCGTTCTTGTCTGCTCCCGCATCAATCAGCAACTTCATCATCGCCATGTCAGCATTCTCCGCTGCATACATAAGGGCCGTGCGTCCGATACGTTTGAACGGGCACCTGGAAAATCCTTGCCATTCGCCCGTCCGCAAGTTCGGGTCCGCCCCCGCCTCTAGGAGCAGGCGGACCGTTTCAGGAAGATTAAACTGGGCAGCGTACATCAGCGCGGTTTTGCCGAAGTAATTTGTCTCGTTCACGGCGGCGCCATGTTCGAGCAATTGCCGAACCAGCCCGGGATGTTCCAGCGCATAGAACAACGCCGGCTCCATTGGAAAAAAATAGCGCTTATCGGCTCGCGGATTGGCGCCTCTCGACAGCAAGTCTTTAATGGCTTCGGCCTTGTAGCCTTTTAAAAGGCTAACCCGCAATTCAACGTCGAGCGCAGGGATGTCGCTCGCGGTTCCCAGAAAGGCGCCAGGCGTGTAGGCGCGGCGCGTTAGCGCAGAGGAAAGTTCCACCAGAGCGTCCGGCGCCATGATTTCCGATTGCGCGCGCGACACGCCAAACTTATCCCTATACCAGCGGGCAAGCTCATCCACGCCCTGCCGGCGGGTTTCGACAATCTCCCGGTAAGCGCGGTAATCCCATAGGCTTGAATGCGACCAGCTCTGCAGAATACCGTCGCCTTCAATCAAATTATTGGCCTTCGGTTGAGTTTGAGCATCCGGCGGAACCGCCGGATTATAAATGATTTGCCACAGCGCCTTCGTGAACTGGGACCAGTGATGCGCCCCACCCCTGCCGCAGACTCCACTGCTGAACCCGCCCGCTATCGTTGCCCGTGACATGAAGTTGGCAAGCTTCGGGAGTTCGTCTTGCGGTATCAAGCCTTCCAATTTGTATGGGTTTTTCGCGGGCGAGAGGCGAAATCGACACACCAGTTCGTTCCGATTGTACTTCTCTCCATCGGCAATTTTGATCCGGTATATATCGATCGGTTCGAGCGGGGAGAACTGGTAATGCCGGGAATGCATATAAAGACCACCCTTGTGCACAAACAACGCATGAGGCGCATATGATGCCGCGATAGAGGTCCCTGCACCGGACAGATCATTGACGAAGTCTTGATCGGCAATATAAGTGGAATCGGGCATGGCGGCGGATCCCACCACAAGCGCCCTGGGTATGGCGTGGACCTCATAGCGGTAGGTGCTAGACAATGTGCGCCTGAAAAGGGCCAATAATTCGGGTTCACCGTCACCGGTGAGTTCCCAATCGAATACGAAAAGAGTGTGTTCTTTTTCGCCAATGCGAACCTTCGCATATCGGAAATTCGGTGCCTTGAACCCTAGCCAGGAGGATTCCGGCCACGACGATTCCGATAGGAGGTCCGGATTACCGTCGGGAGAGGCCGTCCGCCGCTTAATTTCGGCGAGCACAGGGCCGCAGACCGCAGGTTCTTTATTGGTCTCCACGATGGGTGGAAAGGGGAGCCGCCTGACATCCGACGAAGCCTCTTCGCCCGTGTTCTGTGCGTTTGTGACCGATGAAAATGCCAAGCAAATAGACGCCGCAGCCAACGCCAAGGTGCAAAGATAGGGTGTTTTCATTGTCTGTCGCCCGGAGATTTGACTAGCATTAGTGGAACCAATTGAAACTATTGCACTACCGTGAACAATCTGTTGCCGGCATTGTGGCGGTGCGCGGGAGTTCCCGGGTCATCCGCATCCTGACTTGTCGCCGCCCGGCGATTAGCAGGTGCGGGTACCGCACGGTGTTTGATAGGATCGGTGAAACCGCGAAAGGGCTCCTGCCATGACCGACACCGCTAATCCCAACCTCCGCTTCGGGGCGTTTCTGGCGCCGTTTCATGCGCTCAACGAAAACCCGACCCTGATGTTCGAGCGGGATCTGGAGCTGGTCATGCTGCTCGACCGGCTCGGCTATGACGAAGTGTGGATCGGCGAGCATCATTCGGGCGGGTTCGAAACCATCGCCGCGCCGGAGATGGTCATCGCCGCCGCCGCGCGGGAGACCCGCCATATCAAGCTCGGCACCGGTGTCCGGGCGCTGCCCTATACAAACCCGTTCATGGTCGCCGATGCCATGGTGCAGCTCGATCATATGACACGCGGCCGGGCCATGTTCGGGGTCGGGCCGGGCGCGCTGCCGTCGGACGCGGCGATGATGGGGATCGACGCGCGCCAGACGCGGCGCATGATGCATGAGGCGCTCGACGTGATCATCCCGCTGCTCGAGGGCGAACGGGTCACGGCCAAGACCGACTGGTTCACGCTGGACAGGGCGAAACTGCAGCATGCGTCGTTCACGCGGCCGCGGATGGAGATGACGGTAACCACCGTCCGCTCACCATCCGGCGCCATGCTGGCCGGCCGTTACGGGCTTGGGCTCCTGACCTTGGGCGGTTATTCCGACGATGCGCTGGCGGCCTATGCCAAAAACTGGGGGATCTACACGGAAACCGCCGCCGCCAACGGCTTCGAGGCCGACCGGCGCAAATTCCGCATCGCCGTGCAGATGCACATTTCAGAAACCCGCGAGCAGGCGCTGAAGGACATCAGCTTCGGGGTCGAGCAATGGGGCGGCTATGCGCGCGACGTGCTGCCGCTGGGACCGGTGCCAAAGGACGTGACCAATGTCGCGGACTTCATCGTGGGGAACCGGCGCGCCCTTGTCGGCACACCGGACGACGCCATCCGCGAGATCGCCCATATGCAGGAAGGCGCGGGCGGGTTCGGCATGGTCATGTTCATGTGTCACGACTGGGCCGATTGGGCCGCGACCCAGCGCAGCTACGAGCTGTTCGCCCGCCACGTGATGCCCCACTTCCAGGGCCAGTTCGCCGGCCGTCAAAACAGCTACGACGACGCCGCCACCCGCCAGCCCGAATTCCGCGCCGCCGCCACCGAGGGTATCGCCAAGGCAACCGAAGAGTATGAAGCGAGAGGCAAGCAGGCGAGTTAGGCGGAATCCAAGCGGTTCAAGACATCACATTTGGTTACGCCCCAAGCGTCTGCCGGTCCTCTACGCATGGATTTGTTGTCAGATGTTTCTCGTAGAACGAACCGTCCTTGCACCCTTTTCTAAATTCACGAATGAACCCATATAACTCATCTTTTTCTGGCTCATCCATGATGGTGCTCAGGATCATGCCGGTCACATTGCGGCGGCATCTCTCGTCAGATCGGCCACTGCGCCGAACCCAAAAACTTGGGAAGGCCTGAACCGGCGACGATGCATTGCTGACGCTGATAAACAGGTTGGTGGTAAAGGCATAACCCTGGATGGTTTGCGGAATGGTGTGGGTGTGGATTGAGTCGCCTTGGCCGCCTGCCCAGTATGTGGAAAGGAACAACAAGTCAACGCCGACATTGGCGTAATCCATGAAAATATCGGGAAACGACGACTCAAGACAGATGGCCACGCCGCACGGCACACCCTTCAACTCGAACATGACGGGGGCGATGCCCGGCGTATAATTGTATAAATCGCTTTCCGAACACCGACGCTTGTCATAGCGGCTGACGATGTCGCCTGCATCGTCGAAGATATAGACGCAGTTGGTAGGCCGCTCCGCCGTATCAAAAGAATGGCTCGATCCGACCACGGCCCAGATTTTATTGTCCCGGCAGGCCTGCTGAATTGTTTCGGTTTGAGCGCGAAGAAGGTACCAATCAAAGCACTGCCAAGCGTTCTTCCAATCCTCTGTTTTGCGGTCCTGATACCCGTAGCCGGCAATCGCCACCTCCGGGAAATGAGCAACATCGGCACCCCGCTGGGCCGCCAGCCTGATCTGGCGCCGGATATGAGCCGCATTGGACCCGACATCGACATTGACCGGAAACTGACAGGTTGCAACGGTGAGCCGAGGGAGAGGCACGACATTTCTCCTAATCCAAGGGTACGTTTAACAACAGGATTAGAACATAAAGGGAACAATCAGATCAAGAATCAAAGAAGAAGGAGCCTGTAATTTTTTCCATTTATGGCTATGAGCCATCCTATCGGGGCAGTCTCTATTCCCCCCGCCCCACATTTCTGCTGCGTTCCGGCAGGCCGAATTCGCGGTGGCAGATGTCGGCGAGCCTGGCGACGCCGGCGCGGATATCGGCGACGGATGGGTGGCCGAAGCAGAGGCGGAGTTTGTTGCGTCCGGTAGAGGGATCGGCGCACCATTCGGCGCCGGGGTTGATCGCGACACCGTCGGCCATCGCGGCCTGGAACAGCTTCATGGTGTCGACACTTTCGGGCAGGGTCACCCAGATAAAGATGCCACCCTTGGGCACCGAAACTTCGGCCGCGGTACCGAACTCGGCGGCCAGGGCGTCGGAAATCGCGTCGCATTTTTCCTTGAGCACGCCGCGCAGCCGGGACACATGGTCGTCAAAATGTGAAACGCAATAGTCAGCCAGCACCATCTGCTCAAGCGCGCCGGTGCCCGCATCGCGTTTGGCCGCGATCAGACGCGACAGGATATCCCAGTCGGCGACGAGATAGCCAAGCCGGAGCGCCGGCGCGATGGTCTTGGAGAACGAGCCGCAATAGATCACCTGGCCCCGATCATCCAGCGCGCGGATCGATCGCGGCCGCGTGCCGTCGAAGGTCAGCTCGGCATAGCAATCGTCTTCGAATATGGCCACGCCATGGGCATAGGCCAGGCGCAACAGCTCCAGCCGGCGGTCTTCGGGCATGACGGACCCGGTGGGGTTCTGCACGGTGGGAACCGTATAAATGAATTTAGGCCTGATCCCGACCGATTTCAACCGGTCAAGTGTGCCCGATAACGCCTCCATGCGAATACCGTCCTCATCCACCGGCACGCCGATGTAGCGGACGCCGAGCCTGTCATAGCGCTGCAGCGTGCCCTGATAGGTGGCTTCTTCGACGATCACCATATCGCCCGGCTCAAGCAGCACGTCATTGACCAGATCAAGCGCCTGCAACGAGCCCGAGACCACCAGCACCTCATCGGCGGTCTGGCGCATGCCGCAGCGCCTTTCAAGCGACGACGCGAGAAATTCGCGCAACGGCCGGTACCCTTGCGGCCCGCTGGCAAGCCCGTAGGTCGCCAGATTGTGGCCTTCGCGGGCCAGGACGCGCCGCGAAGCCTCGATAAAATCATCCACCGGCACCGCGCCGGAATCGTTATGGCCGCCGACGAAATTGTACCGGGGAAAGCCGGACCATCGCACCGCCGGCGGCGGTGCGGCGGCGGAAAGCAGGGGCGAATAGTCAAAAGCCATGCGGTGCCACCTCGGTAAACGTGACCAATGGCGTGAGCGTAAGCCGCATTGTGCCCGCCGAAAAGGCCCGGTCACCCATTTGGGTTATTGACGCAGACGGCCCCGATACCGGACAGTGCGGCATGAAACGGTTAATCCTGACGGTCCTTCTTTTCGGTCTCGCCTGTCCGGCCTGGGCGCAGTCTCCGTCCCAGCTCCGCGGTCGCCAGCCGGCGGTCAATCAAGTGTGGGTCCCGGCCCATCGGGGCGACCCAGCCGCGCAATATAGTCTTGGCCTTCTGTACGGGTCGGGCAACGGGATTGCGAAGAATTTGTTCGAAGCCGCGAAATGGTACCGTCGCGCCGCCGATCAAGGGCACGCCAAGGCCCAGGCTATGCTGGGCGTGCTGTACACTTCCGGCCTGGGCGTCCCGCAAAGCCATCCGGAAGCGATCAAATGGTGGCGGCGGGCGGCTGACCAAGGTGACGCCGACGCGCGGTTCAATCTGGGCATGGCCTATTGGAAGGGCGAAGGCGTCACGCAGGATTTCGACAAGGCGAATTCTCTGTTCAGATCCATGGCCCCGGCCGGCAATTCCTATGCGCGTTCCGTCCTCGGCACTCGATCGGCGCCTCGTTCGTCAAGACGTCCTGAGGAAGCAGCGCCACAATCAAGCCGCATTGATCCGCCTCGGCAGGCACGCTCAGGCCTACCCGACCCCTCGTCGCCGTCGTCGTTCCCGGCCTATTTGTCGGCGGCGCAGGCCGGCGATGCCAACGCCCAGTCGCAGGTCGGTTACATGTATGCGGTGGGGCTCGGCATCGCACGGGATCTGGTCGAAGCACACAGATGGAATAATATAGCGGCGGCCCGCCTGCCCGCCGGCCGGGTCCGTGAATCGGCCATCAGCAACCGCAACGCCGCCGCCGCGCAGATGTCGCCCGAACAGATATTGAAAGCACAGCGCCTCGCCCGCGACTGGTTGTCTGCGTTCGACAAGCGGCGGCGATAGAGTCAGACCCGCCCCCCCCTTATCGTCATTGCCGGGTACGGCGTAGGAAATCCTCCGCGCCGCGCTGTAGTCACGTGCGCCAAAGGGTGAGATAATCACCCAACAAATAACGTCATCAGGGAAGAACATCATGAAACACGCAGTGGACGGCGGCGAGGCAATCGTCGAGGCATTCCGCAAGCTTGAAGTCGACTACATCCTGTCATCGCCGGGTACCGAATGGGCCCCTGTCTGGGAGGCCATGGCCAACCAGATCAAGGAGGGCAAGAACGGGCCGCGGCTGCTGGATTGCTGGCACGAAACGCTGGCGGTCGATATCGCCGCCGGCTACACGCTGGCGACGGGCCGCATGCAGGGCGTGTTGCTGCATGCCGGGTCGGGTCTGTTACAGGGCGCCATGGGTATTCACGCGGCGTGGATCGCGAGCGTCCCGATGGTCGTTATATCCGGTGAAACCACCACCTATGGCGAACAGCCGGGTTTCGATCCCGGCGCGCAATGGATCAACAATCTCAGCATTCCCGGCAGCACCACGCGGCTGGTGGAACCGGTGTGTAAATACGCCTCCCACGCCGGCGGCGCCTTCACAGTTTATGAAAGCGTGATCCGGTCGGGTGAAATAGCGCAACGCAACCCGAAGGGGCCGACCTATCTAAGCGTCACCACCGAGACGCTGATGGACGAATGGACGCCGCCCGCCAACGGTGGCCGCACCGTGCCAAGCGCGCCGCGTATCCTGACCGCGCCGGAGGACATCGAAAAACTCGCCGCCCAGATCGCCCGCGCCAAGCACCCGGTGGTGCTCACCGAAGGCGCCGGGCGCGAGGTGGAAACTTTCGAAGCGCTGGTCGCGCTTTGTGAAGAACTGGCGCTGCCGGTTATCGAGAAGCCCGGCGCCACCTTCGCCAACTTCCCAAAGGACCATCCGCTGCACCAGGGCCACAATTTCAAGCAATATTGGGATGAGATGGATCTCGCCATCGTGGTACGGGCCCGCGCGCCGTGGTATCCGCCGAGCGACCGGCCGCCCAATGCCGTCATCGCCATGATCGACGAAAACCCGCACAACGAAGCGATGACCTATCAGAGCCACCAGGCCGATATGTATCTGGAGGGCAATGTCGCCCAGACGTTGCGCGATCTGGCCACGGCGGTGAAAGCCAAGGGCCTTGATGAAGCTGCCATCGCGACGAGACGCGAAATTCTGACCGCGTCACACAATGCGTTGGTCGAGAAGAAAAAGGCGCAACGGACCGAAGCACGGCAGAAGACCCCCATCGATCCTCTGTGGCTCTGTGGCGCGCTGAACAATGTCATGCCCGACGGCGTCATCTATATCGACGAGGTCACCACCCATACCGGGCTGCTGCGTCAGCATCTGGACTGGAACCGGCCGCAGAGCCTGTTCACCCGCCAGGGTGGGCTCGGCCAGGGGCTTGGCCTGTCGCTCGGGATCAAGCTCGCCAAGCCGGACCGCCCGGTTGTCACGCTGATCGGTGACGGCGCTTTCCTTTATAATCCGGCGCTGGGGGCGCTGGGGGCGGCGCGCGATTTCAGCCTGCCGACCCTGACGGTCATTTTCAACAACAAGAAATACGCCGCCATGCAGGGCATGCATCTGCAGATGTATCCAGACGGCACGGCGGTCGATACCGACACTTATCACGGCACCCACATCAACGCGCCGGACTTCGCCAAAATTGCCGAAGCCTTCGGCGCCTATGGCGAACAGGTGACCGACCCGGAAGATCTCGAAGCCGCCCTTGGACGCGGACTCCAGGCGACCAAGGAAGGCAGGTCGGCAATCCTGGATGTGATCGTCGGATAACGCGCGGCAATCCAGCCGTGACGACGGAAGAAACCGACCGGCTGGTCGAGCTGCTGGGCCGGGCGCGGCTTCTGGGGCAACCCCTGGCCGATGCCGTCCCCTTGCTGGCCACCGCGGACGGCGAAGCGGGCTACGATATTCAAACCCGGATCGCCGTCTGGTTCAGCGCGCATGGTCAGGGCGAACTGGCGGGCTACAAAATCGGCGCCACCGCAAAGGGCATGCAGGAAGTGCTCGGCGTGCCGGGGCCGGTCTATGGGCATATTCTGTCGGGCAAAATGCTTCAGTCACCGGCGAAACACGCCTGCAACCCCGACTGCAGGCCGGGCGTCGAATGCGAAATCGCGTTTCGTCTGGGCGACGACCTTCCGCCGTCACCGTCACCCTTTACGCGCGACCACGTGGCAAGGTGCATCGATGCGGTGATACCGGCGATAGAGATCGTCGAAAACCGCTATGGCGATTTTCGCAATTGCAGTATCGCGTTGCTCACCGCGGATGATTTTTTTCACAAGGCCTGTGTCCTGGGCGAGCCCGTTCTGGACTGGCGCGGGATCGATCTTCCGGACATTGTTGGGCGGACGTCCGTCAATGGTGAGTGGGTAGAGACAGGGCGGGGCCGCGACGTGCTCGGTCATCCTCTCGACGCGGTGGTCTGGCTCGCCAACAAGCTGGCCGAACGGGACGTCTGTCTCAAAGCCGGCCAGATTATCATGACCGGATCGATGACACCGGTTCATTGGATCAACCGCTACCCATCGGAAATTAACATAGAAATCAGTGGGTTGGGAGACAGTTCGGTCACGCTGACCGGGCCGTCCTGACGGGGACAGGGTATAGGGGAGGTCAATCACATGGCAACACAGGTGAAACAGGCTGATGACAGGGTCCTGCACGCACGAACAGGCTGGATGGCGCGGTTTGTCGCCGGCGGCGTGCCCATTTCCGACTTCATTGAGGTCACCAACAGCATCGAACGCTGGGAGGATTGGTGCGCCACCTGGTCAGAACGCGCCGCCATTCATGAGGACATCGGCCGTGACGCCCTGAGCCAGGGGTTCGGCAAAAGCGCCGGGTATCATTTGACCACGGCAGCGGTCTGTTACCATTTCGGCAAGTTTCTGTTCTGCGAATACCCAGACGAAATGCGCAGCGCCCATATGAAAGCGGTCGAGTGCCGAACGCTGGCGCTGCCCCATCTGGGTCCGCCCGGCGAACGCATTGAAATTCCGTATGAGGGGAAACATCTGTTCGCCAATCTGCGGCGCCCCACCGGTGTTTTGAGACCACCGGTGGTGATCCTGATCCCCGGCATGGATTCCACCAAGGAGGAATTCCACAATTCCGAGCAGCTTTTCCTCGACCGCTGTATGGCGACCCTGTCGCTCGACGGACCCGGCCAGGGTGAAGCCGAATACGACTTTCCCATCAGGCCCGATTACGAGGTGCCATGCGGTATCGTGATGGACTGGATCGAGGCGCGGGACGATCTGGACGGGAAACGGATCGGGCTGTCCGGCGCCAGCATGGGCGGCTATTACGTCCCCCGCGTGGCGGCGCGGGACAAGCGCGTGGTCGCGGGCATCGCCAATGGTGGGGCGTTCAACGTGCTGAATAATTTCGACCCCAGACCGCAATCGCTGAAAGAGGCCTACCGTCTGCGCACCCATTCGGCGAGCGTCGCCGAAGCGCGGGAAAAAACCGCCGCCTTCAATCTGGAAGGCGTGGCGCAGGACATCACCTGTCCCCTGTTCATCATCGGCGGCAAGGAAGACCGCATCACCAGCTACAAGGATGCCGAGCGGCTGGCCAGCGAAGTGTCGGGACCGGTCACCCTGCTATTGATAGAGGGCGCCAACCACGTCGCCCACAACCGCGGCCACATGTTCAAGACCCAGGCCGCCGACTGGATGGCCGGGCATCTGGGGGTAGGCTGAACGATTTGCGTTTGAATCTAACTGGCCTTGAGCGTGTCTTGTGCCATAGACCCCCTCCCTAACCCTCCCCCGCAAACGGGGGAGGGGATTATTAAACCACAATCCATCGAGTTCTTTCCCTCCCCCCGTTTCGGGGGGAGGCCAGAAGGGGGGGCCTTGCCACATGATTCCATCAAAAATCATATCGCATTAGTGTTCTGGTTCAGTCAGACTCAGCCTTCAGCGCTGCCCTGAATTCTTCGCGCATGCCCGGGCCGTGCATTATTTTGTAATCTCGGCCCCCGGCACCAGCTTGAGATCGACAAACACCGGGCCGGGTTCGGCCAGGACGCCATCGATCCGGTCGTTGAAATCGGACAGGTCGGAGAATTCATGGGTGCTGGCATAGCCCGCCCCCTTGGCCATGGCGGCGAAATTGACCCGTCCCTGACCCGGTATGGGGTGCCCGCCATTGGCTTCGTAGGTGCCGTTTTCACACACGAAATGGATCAGATTACGCGGCGCCGCATTGGCGATGGTGACCAGACAGCCGAGATTCATCAACAGGCTGCCATCGCCATCGAGCAGGATGATCCGCCGATCCGGCATGCCCAGCGCGAAGCCCAGCGCATGCGGCGCGGTCAGCCCCATGGCGCCGGACGAAATATAGTTGAGCGGGTTAGGCCTGATCGCGATCAGATCGAAGGCCGCAGTATAGGCCGCAACGACGATCTGGTCATCGGGCAGACGGCCGGTCAGGGATTTGATAACATCATCGCGTTTCATCATGACGCAGCTCCCGGTGCGATGGGTGGACGGCCGATCAGCAGCACGATGGGGCAGGAATTCTTGTAGGCCTCGTCGATGGCCGGGACTATGGCCGCGATATCGTCGTCGCTTTCGATCAGGACGTGCGCCACCCCCATGGCATCGAGGATCGGCTCGATAATACTGACGCCGTATTGTTTCGACTCGGTCGGCGCGACGCCGGGTTCCTTGCCCAGCAGACCGACCATCATGCAGATCGGCATCGCATATTCGACCGCGACGGCGCGCACCGCGTTTATGGAATCCAGCAGTCCGGTATATTGAAACAGGCATAGCGCGCGATGATCGCAGAAGGACAACGCCGCGCTGATGGCCAGCGCCTCGTCTTCCTTGGATACAAGCACATGGCGTAGTTCGTTATCCTGCGAGATGGGACGCAGCAGCCCGGACGCGGTAGTCCTATCCGGCACGGTGACAACAGTCCGCACCCCGCTTTGCTTGATGGCGGCGATTATGGCGGCGCCATGCAGCTTGGCGTCGACCGGCGCGATGAGCTTGTTTTCGGTAGACTTGTTTTCGGTAGAAATGGCGCCCTCCCAGAGCTGTCCCGCATATTCTTCGCCTAAGCTTGCCCGAATAATTCGATCTAGGCGACCCCTGGCGTGTCTCCAAAAGAACCGGCGCGCCCTTTCGCCCCATCGACGGGCGGCGTTAAGATCGGTCAAAATAAAAACACACCGCAGCTCAAGCTCAATCGGAGGAGGTTCCATGTCGTACATCCCGCCCGCCGTCATCGATTCCGACGCCCATGTCATCGAAAGCAATCTGACGTGGGACTATCTTGAACCGGCCGAAGCAAAATACCGCCCCAAGATCGTCGTCGACCGCAACAACCCCTCAGTCAAACGGTGGGACGTCAATGGCGAGATCGGCCCGTTTGTCGTGGAAACCGTGGAATCACCGGACGGTATCGGCACCACGGCGGGAAAATCGGACCGCAATGTGGGCACCCCGGCCGAAGCGCGCCAACTGCGCGACATATCGGCCCGGCTCGATCACATGGATGCATTGGGCATCGATGTTCAGGTGCTGCACACCACCCTGTGGCTCTATGCCATGACCACGGACCCCGACGCCGAGGCGGCGATGACGTTCGCCTGGAACAAATGGCTCGCCGCCACCTGGAAGCAAAGCCATAACCGCCTGCCCTGGTCCTGCCTGGTCCCCATGTTGTCGAACGATGAGGCAATCCGCCAGATGCGCTGGGCTAAGGAGCACGGCGCCGTCGCCATCTTCATGCGGCCGTGCGAGGCGACCCGCATCGTCACCGACGAATCGTTCTACCCGATTTATGAGGAAGCCCAGAAACTCGATTTGTCCATGGCGGTGCATATAGCCAACGGCAACCAGGCGAATGTGGAGTTTCTGCACCAGGCCGCGGCGGGCAACAAAGCGCTGCCGTTCAGTGTTTTCCGCATCCCGACCATCACCACCTGCATGCTGCTGTTGATGAGCGACATCAAGACCATTTTCCCCAGGCTGCGCTGGGGCTTTATCGAATCTTCGGCGCAATGGGTGCCGTGGATCTACAACGAAGCGGCGCGGCGCATCGAGCTTACCGGTAAACCGGCGCCCGCCGACCTGTTCGAGCAGGCGAATATCTTCATCACCTGCCAGACCGATGACGATCTGCCGTGGGTGCTGAAATATGCCGGCGAAAACAGCCTGCTGATCGGCACCGATTACGGCCACGGCGATCCGTCAGCGGATATCGATGCGACTGTGGGGATCCGAAACTACGACGGCCTCAGCGACCGGATGAAAGACAATATCCTGTTTCACAACCCGAAAAAGCTGTTCGCGCTGGATATCGACGGGAAAGCAGTTCGCAGCGCGGCGGAATAGGGCTGGCACGGGCAAAGGCACGCAATTAATGAACCGTGCCGGACCACCCCCACCTCGACCCTCCCCCGCCAGCGGGGGAGGGGGAATTTTTTAATGCCTTGTTTTTAAATCCCTCCCTCCGTGAAGCGGGGTGAGGTTAGGAGGGGGGCTCACCGCTTTATTCCGTCCAGAGACGCTCGCCCTCTACGGTGCAGCGGCGCAGTTGGCGGGGCTGATCGTCGGGCCAGTCGGTGCGGGCATGCAGACAGGCAAGATTGTCCCACATCACCAGATCGCCGGGACGCCAGACATGTTCATAATAATTGTCTTCGCGTTCGGTCAAATCGAACAGCTCGCCCAGAATCGCCTCGCTCTCGTTCCGATCCATGCCCTCGATCCACATGGTGTTGAGGCGGGCGATATAGAGCGCCTTGCGGCCCGACGACGGGTTGGTGACGATCATCGGCTGACGGTGATGCAGAATATCTTCCAGATTGACGTTGGGATCGACGCGGCGCGTGTTGCCGTAATCATAGCCCTGCATGACAAAGGCATCCGCCAGCCGCGCCTTTAGCTCATCCCTCATATTGTCGTAGGCGGCATAGAGGCTGGAGAATTTCGTATGCCCGCCGTCGGTCGGAATCTCGATGCCATAGAGGAACGACACCCGGTGCGGCTTCGGGCGATAGCATTTGTCGGAATGGAACCACATGTCGCCATGGCCCAGCGCGCCCAGCGCCGCACCGTTTTCGTCCTTGCGATCGGTGATCAGCATGACGTTGGTCCATTCCGGCCCGGCCGGTATCGGGGTGCCGGGCGGTGGTATGACACGGGTCGCGATGGGGCCGAAATGATCGGCCAGGCGCAGCTGATCGTCGCTGGACATATCCTGGCCCCGGAACAGCAGCAGGGTATGGTCGGCCCAGGCCCGCTTGATCTCGGCCAATGTCGCCGCATCAAGATCCTTGCTCAGATCGACGCCACTAACCTCCGCCCCGATCAGGGGATGAAGCGGCGTAAAGGTGAGGCCGCGCGTTTCCGTAAGCTGAGTTGCCATGTTTTGCTCCGATCGACCGAAAGTTCCGACTGAGAGTACAGTGTAATGGATTGTTTTCGGTAAAAGAAAGTCCTTCAGGGTTCATTGTCCTTATGGAACTCAGGCCGTTGGCGGCCAGGCAAGAAACATTTTTCTTGAAAAGAGTAATAAATTAGAGTTACTTGTCCGGTGTCGGGGTCTTGATTTCTTCACTATCGGGACCCAGATCGTAATGTACACAGTTGGCGCCGGCCTTATGGCGGCGCCGCTCGGTAAGCCCTCTGGTTGAGTTATCACAACGTTAGGAGGATTTGATGAGCCTGTTACAAGAAGCCGCTTTTGCGCATTTACTACCCGAATATGAGCGTGCCTTTGGCGAGCCACCGCCCGATTCGATGACGGATGTCGACGATTTGGTTGATTATATGCGCGAACGGCTGCGCACGGCGCCGCGCCGGGAACTCGCTTTTCTCGACGGCATCCCGGAGCGACGATCAGGCAAGGATGTGTTTCGGTAACCGGGCTCGGAGGGATCTCCCCCCTCGCTTAGCCGACCAGGTCCAGCGTGCTTTCGGGGAACAGCTCCTCGACTGAGTATTTGCGCGTCGTGATCAGCTGATCGAAGGCGGTCTGGGTCAGCGCTTCCAATCCTTTGCGGTTGGGGGCCAGGCCGTACGGGAACGGATCGCCATCCAACCCGTTCTCAAGCTTCACCGTTAGCGCATCTTCCGCCGACAAATCGCCCGACCGATCCAGATTGGCGAAATAGGCATCCTTGGATGTCTTGAGCGCGTTGAACAGATCGACCGCCAATGTAGGATATTCCGCCAACAGCTCGTCACGCACGACGATGGAATGATTGCCGGGATAGACACCTGTCTTGCGGTAGGATGCGAACCCTGCTTCATCGGCATTGGGAATGAGCAATTCGACATTGGGCACCGGCTTGGGGAGCGTGCCCACGGCCGCGACGATCTTGCCCTCGGCAAACAGCTCGCCCATGTCACGGCCCATGAAGTTATAGTCCGCAAAGGGCGGCAGCTTGAATTCCGCCACGTGCTCGTCATCGGTGCACACCCAATGGATCTTGCTCAGATCGACCCCGTAATCGAGGGTCAGCACCGAGCGCGCCCAGACCCCGGTCGTCACCGTATAGCCGCGCACCACGCCAACGGTCTTGCCTTCCAAATCCTTCGGCGACTTTATCCCCGCCGTTGTGTCGTAATGGATGGCGCCATGATGAAAGTTGCGCGTGATGAACAGCGGCAGCGCGGTGAATTTCTTGCCGTACTCCTTGGCGCAGATGTAGGTGGTGAACGGCATCTCGCAGATATCGTAGGCGAGTTCCCGCACCATCTTGCGCGCCGCCTCCAGAATATTCTTGTGCGCCAGATAGTCCAGATTGATCTGGTCGTTCAGTTTACTGACCGTCTTCATCTGGCGCATCAGCCCGTAATCCCGGGTGGACATATTGAGTGTCGGCATGGTGTTGATCCCCCTTAAATCTCGTTTTCTGAAACTACTTCTACTCCAAACACTGAGCATCGGCAAAATCACACTTATGCATTTTCACCGGTTGCGGTAAGATGACGCCATACCCTCCAGCGACCATGAGGAGCGTGTCATGAAAAAGCTGAAAATGGGCCATCTCGGCCTCCATGTGCGGAACCTGGAAGAGGAAATTAAATTCCTCGAACTGCTCGGCGCCGAGGTGACCAGCATCGACGCCCTGGGGCGCGGACGCATCGCCTTCGTCAGCCTTGATGGAGAATGGCACCACAATTTCGCCCTGTTCGAAGACGGCACCCCGCTCGCAAGCGGCGATTCCCAAAAAGAAAAGCAGGGCATCGATCACATCGCCATGGCCACCGACAGCCGCGAATCCGTAAACGAATGGGTCGAAAAGCTCACCGCCAACGGCATCAAAGTCAAGGGCCCGCAGATCCAGGGTCCAGAAGGCGGCGGGCTCGACAATGGCAGCTCCAGCTACACTATTTTTTTCAACGACCCCAACGGCATCTGCTTCGAAATCTTCGCCGACGCCGACACGGTGACCAAATTCCGCGAACGGGTGGCTGCACGGGCGAAAGCGTAAGGCGGAGCTACCCCACCACGCTCAGATGATCATCCAGGATCGGTTCGAACTTGGCGGGATCGCCGCGCCCCAAACCGCATTCCGCCGCCACGCCTGAGATTTTGGCGTAATTTTGCGCGGTTTCGAGTTTGCCGGCGCTCGCTTTGGCATCCCCCACGTGGATCAGACCAAGATAGAGGGCGGTCGCAGCCGGCAGCTTCAGGCCGGTGAGCGGCTTGAAATAATCGTCGTCATTGCGGTCCTTGGGGACCGGCATGTGGATGTACTGCACCGGGCGGGACACGGCCTTGACGATGCCGTTGGCGATATCCACCAAGTTTGTCATGTCCCTGGGCAGGATCATGTGTTCGTCCTTGGGGCTGCCGTAACAGAGGTGATAGCCCACGTCCATGTCGGGCGGCACCATGTCGCCGATGCGGCCCAGCACCGAAAATATCTGGTCCTGGTAGCCCGGAAACTGGTCGTAATAGCCTTCCCACATGAGCACTTCCTGGCACACGTCCCACTGGTACGAGATGCGGTTGTGCGGCAGGGCGGCGGCGATTTTTTTGAATTCGTCGGCCAGATGCGCGGTGTAGATTTCGATGAACGGCTCATAGACCGAGGGCGCCATGAAATTGTAGGCGATGGCCAGCGGCGTCGCCATGCAGATCTGGTATTTGACCCCGGCGGGGATGATTCCATCTGCCTGTAGCTTGTCGAAGGTGGCGAAGTTGCGGATCGCGTCGTCGGCATAGCCGGTATTGAAGGTCACGATAGCCGGATCGACACCATCGGCAAAGGTGAGGCGGGCGATCTCATAGACCACCTTGCCGTCATATTGGGTGAACTGGAACGGCGGGATCGATGTGTCTACCTCGAACGCCGGATTAGCCTTGAGCTGGTCGTTTATAAAACTGATCCAGCGCTGCCGCCGGCCGGTTTCGCCATCGGGAATGCGTTGCACGTGGCCGCCGATACGGCTGCCCAGCGTGCGGAAAACCGCTTCCGCGTCATCCAGCGGTATGCTGCCCACCATGTGAATGATCGGATGATCGTGATCGGCCATGGATTTGCTCCCTTTAAAATTTTGGCTTTCAGCCCTTGCGGCAAATTATGCACCAGCACGCGGGCCGCGCCAAATGCCACAGGCCCGACACGGAGGCCCGACACAGGGTTGTGAGGGACCTCCCCCCTATGGCAAGCTTCCTCCGTATCAACAAGGGAGAATTCATAATGCGCAATATTATTGCAACCGCGGCGGCGACCATCGCGGTCACCGGTATGGTGCTGGGTAGCGCCGCCACGCCTGTTTTCGCGCAGGGAAAAGTCTATACGCTGAAGGTCGCGTCTTTCACGCCGAAAAGATCTGCGACATCGCGCTGGTTCGAAAAAGCCAAGATTGATCTGGCGGCGCAATCGAACGGCCGGCTCAAGCTCGAAATGTATTATGGCTCCTCCATGGGTCCGATGCCGCGCCATTACGATCTGGCGCGCACCGGTGTCGCCGATATGGCGTTCTTTCAGCATGGCGTCACGCGTGGACGGTTCCCGCTGACCGAGCTGACCCACAGCCCCTATCTGGTGCCGCCCGGCGCCAAGGGCTCGCTGGTGGCGACCCAGATCGCTGCCGATCTGAAGGACAAGTATCTGGCGAAAGAGCATAAGGGCACCAAGTTGCTCTGGGTCGTCTACAACCGGCCGTCGGGTGTCTATGAAACCAAAAAGCCGATCCGGTCGGTCGCGGATCTGAAAGGCCGGCGCTACCGGGCGCCGACGCCCACCGATGTGGCGATGCTGAAGGCGCTGGGTGCGCTGCCCATCGGCATGCCGGCGACCCACATGGCGGAATCGCTTCAGAAGGGCACCATCGACGGGGTGGTCACCGATCCCATGGGCGTGTTCTCGTTCAAACTCGGCTCGCTGGTCAACCATTACACCAACATGTTCGTCTCGGTGATCAGCTTCGGGCTGGTGATGAACCCGAAATCCTACGCCAATCTGCCGCCCGATCTGCAGAAGATGATCGATGCGCTGGGGACCAAGGAAAGCGCGGTCCGCATGGCGACAATGTCATGGTCGGATTTTCCCGCCTTCACCAAATACATGGGCAACCTCAAGCTTGAAACCGTTCAAATGAGCGCCAGCGCCGAGGCGGAAATGCGTTCCCTCGCCAAGAAGGTCATGAACGACCGTATCGCGGGGATGGAAAAGAAGGGCCTGCCGGCGCGCAAGGTCTATGGCGAGATGAAGGTGCTAGCGGCGAAGTACTCCAAGTAGCCAATCGGTAAACCCGCATGATCGACCTAGTCAGTGCGGCGGCGCGGTTTCTAACCCGCGTCGCCGCCGTCTTTCTACTGGCCATGGTGGCGATAAACGTCGTCGATGTGGGGCTGCGCGAGGGGTTGAACGCGCCCATCTTCGGCACCCATGAGATCGTCGTGTTCATGCTGGCGGCGGTGGCCTTTCTCGCCATTCCCGAAGTGTTCCTGCGCGATCAGCACATCACCATCGAGCTGATCGACCAGGTGATCCCGGACCGCGCCGCCAACTGGCTGCGCGCTTTTGGCTCATTGTGCGCGCTGGTCTACATCGTGCTGCTGGCCTGGTTCATGGGACAGCCCGCGCTGGATTATATAGAATTCAATGAAATAACCATGGATCTGCAGATACCGCTTATCTGGCAGGCCGCCCTGATCCTGACCGGTATGGCCACCGCCGCGATTGCCGCCTTTGTTCTGTTGCTGCGCGATATTGGCCGCGCCACAGGGCAGGACGGGGGGCGGGACGGGAGGCGCACCGAATGAGCCCGCAGGAAATCGGCGCAACCGGCGTTGTGGTGCTCATCGTCCTTACGTTGCTGCGCGTGCCGCTGGGCGCCGCCATGGGGCTGGTCGGCCTGCTCGGCTATGCCGCCATCGACGGCTGGGACAAGGCCTTCATCGTGTTCGGCACCACGCCCTATAATCTAACCAGCTATTCCTTTTCAGTTCTGCCGCTGTTTATTCTGATGGGAACGGTCGCGACAAGGTCGAACATGTCGCAGGAGCTGTTCGTCGCGGCCAACGCGATTTTTGCGGGAAGGCGCGGCGCGCTTCCCATGGCGACCATCGGCGCCTGCGCGGGATTTTCCGCCATCAGCGGCTCGTCGCTCGCCACTGCAGCCACCTTTACCCAGATCGCCGTGCCGGAAATGCGCCGCTACGGCTATGACGAACGGCTGGCCACCGGCGCGGTCGCCGCCGGCGGCACGCTGGGCATATTGATCCCGCCGTCGGTGATCATGGTGATCTATGCGCTGGCGGCCGAAGAATCGGTGCCCATGCTGTTCGCCGCCGGAATGATCCCGGGACTGATCCTGACGTTGCTGTTCATGCTGGTGATCTGGGTCATGGTCAGGCTATTTCCGGAGCGCGCGCCGGCCGGTGAACGCATGCCCATGGGCGAGCGTATTCGCGCCGTGCTGGCCATGTGGAAACTTCTGCTGCTGTTCGGCATCGCGGTCGGCGGCATCTATGCCGGCTGGTTCAGCCCGACCGAGGCGGCGGGAATCGCCTCGTTCGTCGCCATCGTCATCGCCGCCGCCAGCCGCGAGCTTACCTGGCGCGGCCTGTACGAATGCGTGATGGAAACGCTGCGGACCACCGGCATGCTGATGTTCATCATCGTCGGCGCGTGGATATTCGCCTATTTCGTGGTCCAGACCCGCCTGCCCGTCGGGCTGATCGATCTGATCAAGCATTTCGATCTGGCGCCCTGGGCGGTGATCATGATGATCCTGATTTTCTATATCATTCTCGGCTGCGTGCTCGATGCGGTGGCGATCATCCTGGTGACGGTGCCGGTGTTCCTGCCGGTGGCGACCGCACTCGGCTACGATTCGGTATGGTACGGCATCCTCATGGTGGTGGTGGTGGAGATCGGGCTGATCACGCCGCCGGTCGGGCTCAACATTTTCGTCATGCGGGCGCAACTGCCCGATATCGAGCTAACCACAATGTTCCGCGGCATTGCGCCATTCCTCGTCGCCGACGGGGTCCTGATCGCGCTGCTGCTGATCTTTCCGCAGATAGCCCTGTGGTTGCCGAAACTGCTGTACGGCTAGGTCTAGGGCGGATCACGAGTAAACCAATCAGCGCAAACGTCCGGGGAGGAATATTGCATGGCATGGCTAACCAATAAGGTGGCGCTCATCACCGGAGCCGGCGAAGGCATCGGCAGGGCGGTGGCGGCGCGCTTCCTCGAAGAAGGCGCGGCGGGCATTGTCGCGGTCGATATCGTCGAAGACAGGCTGGCCGCTCTCAAAGCCGATCTTGGCGATCTGGTGGTCACCCTCCGAGGCGATGTGCGCAGTTTGGACGACAACCGCGAGGCGGTCGCCCTGGCCGTCGCCCAATTCGGCAAGCTCGATATATTCGTCGGCAATGCCGGTGTGCGCGATGCGCGGCGCAGGCTCGACGACACCTCGGACGCGGATTTGAGCGACGGATTCGACGAGGTCTTCGCGATCAACGTCAAAGGCTATCTGCTGGGCGCCATGGCGGCCCGCGAAGAACTCGCGCGCCATCGTGGCTGCATTGTCTATACCCTCTCCACATCGTCCTTTTATATCGGCGGCGGGTCGATCTATATCGCGTCGAAGCACGCGGCGCTCGGGCTGACCCGGTCTCTCGCCCACGAGCTCGCCCCCAACATCAGGGTCAATGGCGTCGCGCCCTGCGGCACCCCCACGGCGCTGGCCGATGCCGGCAGCCTGGCGCGGCCCGACAGCCCGACCAAGCCACGCACGGGCGGACCGGACACCAATTTGATGCATATCCAGATAGAGCCGGAAGATCACGCCGCCGCCTATGTGCTGCTCGCCTCCGACCAGTCACGCGTCATGACCGGCGCGGTGATCAACAGCGATGGCGGGCGCGGCGTCATGTCGACGATCGTCGTTTAGACCCGAAGGAGGAAAACCAATATGACCGGCACGGATATCACGTACGCCACGCGGGCAGGCGAGAACTTCACCGGCTATCTGGCGATTCCGGCGACCGACGCGCCGGCGCCCGGCATTCTGCTTATTACCGCCATCTTCGGCATCGATGACGAGATGAAGGAGCTGGCCGATGGCTGGGCCGCCGACGGGTTCGTGGTCTCGGTACCCGATATTTTCTGGCGCGTCATGCCGGGCCCGACCGCCGATATGGAAAAGGCCTTCGCGCGGTACGGGGCGTTCGATCGGGAACAGGGTATGCTGGATATGGAAGATCTGGTGGGCGACCTGAGGGCGCGCCCCCAATGCAACGGCAAGGTTGCGATGTTGGGTTTCTGCTTTGGTGGGCTCTACGCCCATCTCGGCGCCGCCCGTCTCGGCATCGATGCGGCGGGATCGTTCCACGGCACTAAAATCGGCGACAATCTTGGGGAAACCGACCGGATCACCTGCCCGGTGAGCTTTCATTTCGGCGACCGAGACCCCGTCGTTCCCATGGCTGAAGTCGCGGCGATCAACGCTGCCTATGCCGCCCACCGGAATGCGGAGATCACCGTACACCCCGGCGCGGCCCACAATTTTTCCATGCCCCACAAGGATGGGTACCATGCAGAAGCGGCGAAAAGGTCACGCGAAGCAGTCCTGCGCTGCTTCCGATCCATGTAACAAATCGAAGGGAGAAGCAATCATGGCCGAAGTGGGCGATCAGAAAGAATATGCGTGGCAGGGCCGCCAGTTCACCCAGGAAGTCGTCACCGTTTCCGACAAGGGCCTGCGAAACAGGGGCATAATCGTCGAGCCGGAAGAAGTCAGCCAGTACGAGGTGTTTTCCGACGAAGGCCCGCGCATGGGGGGCGAAAATTCCGCTCCCCGCCCGCTGACTTATTTTCTGATGGCCGTCGGGTTCTGCACCCTGACCCAGCTGCACCGCTACAGCGAGATGATGAAGATCACGCTGCGCGACCCCAAGGTCACGGTGCGGTCAGGCTTTCGCACCGACGGTTCCGTGCTGGCCGGCACGGTCAAGGCGTCGGCGGTCGATTTCGAGGTGGAATTCGATGTGGAATCGGACGACCCGCCCGAAAAAGTCGCCGCCTGCATCCAGGCCGCCGAAAACGGCTGCTTCGTCATGCAAAGCATCCTGAACCCCACCCCCGTCAAACGCACGGTGCGGCTCAACGGCGCGGTTTTGGGGGATTAGGGCAAGTTTGGTGGGATTTTATCACGCAATTAAGCGTGCGACCCGGGCGGGTCTGAGCCCCGCCCCTACAGCCACAGTCGGTGAGTAGGGGCCGGTCTCAGACCGGCCCGCTTACCTAAGTCCCCCGCTCCGCATTGAACCCGTACGGCACCGCCCAGGACAGGCCGTCCCAGCTATCGCCCTTAGGCCCGTATTCGCCAGCCACCCAACCGTCATAACCCATCTGGTCCAGGTATTCGAACAGGTAGGAAAAATTCAGCTCGCCATATTGCGGTTCATGGCGGCCGGGGACGCTGGAGAACTGGATATGGCCGATGATGTCGAGACTGGCCGCAAGAGTCTCCACGTGGTTACCCTGCATGATCTGCATATGAAAAAAATCATATTGCAGCTTCACGTTAGGCGCACCCACCGCCTCGATGATCCGACGCGTATGCGCAGTGTCGGTATGGAGGTAGCCCGGAACCGACTGCGTGTTTAGCGGCTCAAGCATCAGCGTGATGCCGGCGTCGGCCGCCAAGGCCGAGACCGCCTTCAGATTGCCAACGAAAGTCCGCTCGCACGCCTCAACCGTTAAGCCGTCTGGCACGGCACCGGCGGTAACATGGATCATGCTGCCCCCCAGCGCCGTGACATAATCCAGCGCCAGATCGAAGATCTCGCGAAACTGGGCCTCGCGCCCCGGGATGATGCTGGCGCCGGGATCGCCCGTGGCCGTACCGCGCCCCAGCGTGTTGAGCAGCAGAAATTTCAGCCCATTGTCATCAAGCCACCCGCGTACTTCTTTCTGGGGCCAGTCGTAGGGCCTGAGAAATTCCACCGCCTTGAACCCGGCCCGAGCCGCCGCGCGAAACCGCGCCGGCGGCTCCAGCTCGGGAAACATGGTGGACAAATTTGCGGCGAATTTGGGCATCAGGGGTTGCCCCCCTCACCGCCCCGCCAAAGCTTCCTCGTAATAGCTGTGATCGAGGTATTTGTCGGGGTCTGTGAGCTGCAGCCCTTGCGGTGCATACTGGCTGCGGAGTTCCAGAACGGTCTTGAGGCCCTCGTAATCGAGCTTGCACAGCGGGATCAGTCCGGTTTTGGGATCCAGCAGCTTGTTCAGGGACGGCCCGATGGCCTGGGGTTTCATTTTGGGCATGTTGCGCGCCAGTATATCGCAGGCTTCGTCGCGGTTTGCCGGATCCTTGACCCAGTCCATGGCATCGAGATGGCCCCGGATGAAGTTGATGACCGTCGCCCGGTTGGCCGCCGCCCAGGCGCGGCTGGCGGTGAACACCTGGCCGGGATAATTGGCCAAATCCATGGTCGAGCCCAGCACCCGATAACCGGCGCCGCGCGCCATGCCGGTAAAGGGTTCGATCAGCAGCGTGCCGGCATGCTCGCCCTTCTGCACCGCTTCCCAGCGCGACGGGGTTGAGCCGACCGAGACCATCTCATAATCGCTTGGGCTCAGCCCGGCATTATCGAGCATGCGGTAAAGCGCAAAGGCAAAACCGGTGGCCAGCGCATCGAGCGCCAGGCTCTTGCCTTTTACGTCCTCATAGGTCTCGATCTCCGGCGCCACCACGAACGAGACCTCGATCTGCGTCGCGCCCATGATCATGAACAGATCAGGCTCGCGGTCGAGGTCAACCTCGCCACAGCCTTCCTGATAGGCGACCACGTTATCGCACGCGGTACAGGCCATCTGGAACTTGCCGGCGACCAGATGCTGCGCCTGATACATGGAACTCGGCGTGGTTTCCAGATTGACGGTGACGCCGCGCGCTTCATAAATGCCTTTTTCAGCGCCCGCGAAAAATGGCAGGTTTCCGGTACCGGGGAAGGATATTAGCTCGATGGTCTCTGTCATGATCGTCTTCCTGTTCTGCTTTCCGGAATGGGCGTTACGGTGCGTGTCATCACGCCCGCCGCCCGGCCCGTTGCATGGCCTGCCACACCGACAGCGGCGTCAGGGGCATTTTGAGATCGCGGATATTATAGTCCTTTAGCGCATCCATCGCGGCGTTGACGATCACCGCCAGCGCCGGCGTGGTGCCGCCCTCGCCGCCCGCCTTGACGCCCAGCGGGTTGGTGGGTGACGGCACCTCGTTGAGCGCGGTGGCGAAGCTCGGGAAATGATCGGCGCGCGGCATGCCGTAATCCATGAACGAGCCGCTTAGGGGCTGGCCGTCATCGTCGAACACGCATTGTTCCCACATGGCCTGGCCGACGCCCTGCACGATGCCGCCATGGGTCTGGCCATCGACGATCAGCGGGTTGATGGCGCGGCCCACATCATCGACCGTCGAATAGCGCACAATCTCAAGGGCGCCGGTATCCTCATCCAGTTCGATTTCGCACACGTGGCAGCCGTTGGGGAACACCGGGGTGTGCATCTCGTTAGCCTGGATCACCGACAGGCCGCCCTGCAACTCTTCAGGCAAATTGGTCAGCTTTTCCGCTTCGCGCTGGAGGGTGTACAGATCGATGGATCGGTCGGTGCCGGCGACCCGCACGCAGCCGTCGACATATTCAAGATCAGGCACCGAGACCTCCAGAACCTCCTCGGCGATACGCTTGGCGCGCGCGATGAACACTTCCGATGCCTTGACGATCACCGTGCCGGCCATGCGCATGGAGCGGCCCGAATGGGAGCCGCCGCCGACCTTGACGATATCGGTATCGCCGATGACGATCTGCACCTGCTCCAAAGGCAGTCCGAGATATTCGGCGGCGACTTGGGCGAAGCTGGTCTCATGCCCCTGCCCGCTGGGTTGCGTGCCGATCACCACATCGACGCGCTTGTCGTCGGGCCGGACATGAATTTCCGCCTGTTCCACCGGCGTGCCGATGGACGATTCCACATAATGGGCGAGACCGCGGCCGAGCAATTTACCCCGCGCGGCGGCTTCCTGCCTGCGGGCGGCGAACCCGTCCCAGTCGGACAGCTTCATCACCATGTCGAGGGATTTTTCGTACTTACCGGAATCGTAGACCATGCCGACCGCGTTGCGGTAGGGCATTTCGTCTTCGCGCACCAGATTGCGGCGGCGCAGCGCGATCGCGTCGAAGCCGAGTTCCCTCGCCGCGGTTTCAACCAGCCGTTCGATACAGAAGATAATTTCGGGCCGGCCCGAGCTGCGGTAGGCGTTGGTCGGCGGCGTGTTGGAAAAAGTCGCCCGGCTTCGCAGAAACGCGTGCGGGATATGATACGACCCGGTAATGATCCCCGACCCCTTGGACAGCGGTGACAGGGACACGCACTTGGCGCCCACGTTGCTGAGGTTGGACGACCGCAGCGCCAGGAAATTTCCATCCCCATCCAGCGCCAGCTCCATATGGACGATCAGGTCGCGGCCCTGGTAATCGCTGACAAAGCTTTCGCTGCGTTCGCAGGTGAACTTGACCGGCCGACCGACTTTTTTCGAGGCCCAGAGAACCAGCGGAAATTCCACATAGACCCGGTTGCGGGTGCCGAAATTACCACCCACGTCGAGCGCATAAACCCGGATGTTCTTGGTATCCTCACCCAGCACGGTCGCCATTTCGCGCTTCTGGCGCACAATGCCGCCACTTCCGGCGTAAAGCGTATAGCGCCCGCTCGCCTGATCGAAGATCCCCAGCGCCGAGCGCGGCTCCATGGGCACACCGGTGACGCGGCCGATATCGTAGCTCATCCTGACCACGTGATCGGCCTTGGCAAACGCCGCCTCGGTCGCCGCCTCATCGCCAAAGAGGGTATCCACGAACACATTGCCGTCGATGGCATCCCACAGGCGGGGCGCGGCGGGATCCGCCGCCGCCACCGTCGCGGTTACCGCGGGCAGCACCTCATAATCGATTTCGATGATTTCGGCCGCGTCGGCGGCTTGCGCCCTGGTTTGCGCCACCACCATGGCTACGGGCTCACCCACATAGCGCGCCTTGTCGGCGGGCAGCGGAAGATGGTCGCCGATAAACTGGCCCTCACCCACCGGCTTACCCGGCGCGTGCAGCTTCATATCGAAATCGGTGGAAGGGAACGGGCTGTGCGGAATATGGCCGAGCCCATCGGCAACGCAGTCGGCGCCGGTGAAAATACCAAGCACGCCAGGCATCAGCCGCGCGGCATTGCTGTCTATGGACCGGATACGGGCGTGAGCGTAGGGGCTTCTGACCATGACCGCATGGGTCTGGCCGTCCACGCTATGATCGTCGCTGAATTCGCCCTTGCCGGTCAGCAGCCGGTGATCCTCTTTCCGGCGGATCGGCTGGCCGATGCTTGGATCCATTCTATCTCCCCCTGCGCGCTAAAATTCCCACCATACGGACGCGTAGGGTTGTAGGGAAAACGCTCTGAATTGCAACCCGTCAGGCGCCGAATGCCGCGATCATCGCTGCCGGATCGTCGGTAAAAATACCATCGGCGCCGTATTTGAACAGGGTGGCGGCCACGGCCGGACGGTTGACCGTATAGGCGAGCAGCCGATAGCCGGCCGCATGGACCTCCTCGATCAGGCTGGGCGTCGCCGTCGATGCCTCGCAATGCAGGTTCGCGCAGCCCAGATCCGCGAACAAATCCCGCCAGTCCGGGGGCGGGATATCGGCGATCAGTCCCCGGCGCCACTGCGGCGCCGCATCCCGCGCCACCGCCAAGGCTTCGATACTGGCCGAAGACAGCACCAGCGTCGCGGGGTCGGACCAGGCCTCGGCCAACACAGCGATGGCGCGGGAAGCGGTCGCTCGGTCCTCACCGGGCGACGGCTTGATCTCCAGGTTAAGGGCCATATTCCGGCTCAAAATCAGGGCAACGGCGTCAGCCAGGGAGGGAATTCCCTCTCCGGCGAAGGCCTCGCCAAACCATGAACCGGCGTCGAGCCGGGTCAGCGCATCAAATGATTGCGCGGCTACCGGACCGGTCCCGTTCGTGGTCCGCGCCAGATCCGTGTCATGGATGATGACCGGCACGCCATCGGATGACAGCATCACATCCAGTTCCACCGAGCGCGCGCCGAGATCGGCCGCCCGGGCAATGGCGGCAAGTGTATTTTCCGGCGCGACCGCGCTGGCGCCGCGATGGGCGATGATGCGAAATCTGGACCAATCGTTGGGGCTCGCGGCGGCGTTCTGATTTGTCATGGCTGTATCATAAAGAAATTTGTTGACGTGTAAAAATCCAGCAACAGAGTCATAGTGCAGATCGTAAACAATGTTTCTGTTATTCTGGCGTCCATGTCACAAGATTACATCGATATATCCATCGCCCTGCTAAGCGCGCTTGCAGCCGGTAGCCTGATCGGGCTCGAGCGCACCTATCATGGCCGACCGGCCGGCTTCCGAACCCATGCGCTCGTCTGTCTCGCGTCAGCCCTGCTAATGGTGGTGGCGGTCTATCAGCTTCAGTGGTTCGACCAGGGACCGCAGGAGATTATCCGCATCGAGCCAACCCGCATGGCGCAGGGCATCATGACCGGCATTGGGTTTCTCGGCGCCGGTGTGATCTTCAAGGAAAAATTGACCGTGCGCGGTCTGACCACCGCGGCCTCGATATGGATCACCGCATCGATCGGGATCCTTTATGGCGTGGGATTTTTCTTTCCGGCGCTGATGGGCACCGTGGCGATCCTTGGCGTGCTGGCTGGTTTCCGCTGGTTCGAACGGCGTATTCCGTCCCAATTTTTCTTCGAGTTCAGTGTCCGTTACCCCAAAGACAAGGTGCCGACCCTGAAAGAGGTACTAACAATTCTGAAGGATCACGGCTTTACGGCTTCGGCGGTCAGCTTCAGGCTTGTTGCCGCAGGCACTCAGTTCCAATACGAAACAGTCATCCGCAGCAACAATCTGCCCGCCGCCCAGAAGCTTTCGGCCGACCTGTTGAAGCTGCCGGATGTCGAAGAATTCAACGTGCTCCCGATGGGAGACTGATTCTTTTTAAGTTCGCGCCGGCCCGCTCCCCCCTAACGTCGGGCAAGGTCTTCATCATGCGGCGCACCGCGTCATCGGCGATAGACGCAAACATCTCGGGATCTTTTGTCATGAGGCCCGCGCGCGCGGCGGAAACGGGCACGTCAATGATCGAGATCGGCAAACCGCCATCTGACCGACCCGCTGCATGGTGCGCCTGCCATAGAATTTCGCCATCGGCGATCCGCCTCATGGTAAGGCTGACGGTAAGACCGCGCCGGGCCCACAGCACCATATAATCATCCTGCACCTGGGACAGGTGAATTTCGACCAGCGCGCCACAGCGTGCCTCGCGAGCGAACACCCGGCGGTCCGATACCGCCATAATATCGAGCCCGAGCCTGGCTTCCATACGGCGCAACCGCGCGCCGCCGATTACCCGGGGCAGACGTATCGCCAGATGTCGCTCCACGGCATCTTCCACGAGCCGGGAGATCGCGCGCGGCGCGGTGGTCTTGGTGACGATCGCGGCGCAAACCGGCGCCTCGGTATAAAACGCATTGGCCAGACGGTAATCAACGCGGCGCTCCAGAAACGAGTCCGATTCGGCCTTTGGCGCACCGGTATGATAAGTGGTTTGCAGGCAGCCGCCGCCGAAGGCCGGAACCAGCAGGACCACGACCCGCAGGAACCCGTCAGGCCACAGGGGGTTGCCTGCCCCTGCCCTAATCACAGCCGGGACCGCGTGCCCGGCCACGGGGAGGCGGCAGCGCCACCGACCCGGCCAGGGGCCGGCCGTCGACGGTGAAATCGCCTAGAATGAGCCGCGACCGGTCCCAGCGGTAGGCGGCATGGATCAGTCTGGCTGTTTTGTATTGCGGCCCCAGTACCGCGCCCAGCCCGCCGAGCAAGGCGGCATCCACGTGACGCGGAAAGACCCGGACCGGCCGCCAGTCGGTCAGGCGATGGCGATCGGCGATGCTCGCGAAAACGCGCGCTTCCTCGGCAATGGCTTCGCCCTGTGGCGAACGGATAAAGCCGCTAAACCGGTCCATGTCGATGGGCCAGGTCTCGCCGACCTTGCCCGCGGCGGCAAAGAGCCTTGCGCCCCCGGCCAGCACCGCCGCCTTGACGCCATAGCATTGTGTGAGCTGGCGATAGAGCGCGCGCCGCGCGTCGGCCCGTCGCGGCCAGGCGATTTCGATGACCGGACCCTGGCCATGTTCGAGCAGCCGCAGCAGCGCGCCACCAGTTTTCGTGTTCCGGTCGCCATCCACCATGGCAGTAGCGAACTCCGCCGATGGCTTTCCGGATGGCTTGATTGCCGGCACCGGTTCAAGGGGCTTTATGCTGAGTTTTATCGGCGGGACGTTGCTTGTTACAGGAGCCGACACCGGTTTGGCGGCCGTGATCCGCTTCATCGGCAAGATTGGTGCCGGCTGTATCGGCGTAATTTTTACCGCGCTACTGGACGATACGGGGGACGATACAGGCGGTGGCGGCAACTGGATCGCCATTGCTGTGGCACCTGATTGCCTGGCGACCGTCGCGGCCACCCGTTTTTCCGGTCTGGGCCTATCAATTTGAGCGCTTTGATATAGCGCGACCGACGCCAGTACCAACCCGCCGATCAGCAGCACGGATACGGTCAGAGACAGCCGGTCGGCCGGGCCTGTCGCGCCTGGATCGACCGGCTGAGGCCGATCACTGGTTGATCGACCGGGCATACAGAAGCTCCATCTCTTCAGCCAGCGATAACAGTTCCTTGCGCCGTTCCGCGCCCGTCATCAACCGCGTTCCCTCTTTCAGGGCGGGGGCGGCCGGAGCGGCGTCGAGGCCGTCGAGCACTTCCCTGCGCCGCCTGGCGACGTCCGGCTCGAGAACCTGGGGAGCCCTCTCGATGATGGTCGGCACGGATTTCCGGCTTGTTGCCGAGCCTGTTTCCGGCAACGCCTGGAGGTCGCTGGCGAGTTGGCGCGACCGGGATGGTTCGGCCAGCGGCTCCGGTCGTGTCACCGTGGCCGGCGTCACAGGCTGCGTTACCGGCTGCGTTACTGGCAGGGATGGCGCCGTTACTAGCGTCGGTCCGGTCTTGCGCCCGGCCTTCTCCGTTTCGCGTCCAAACATGGACTGGCCGGCGGTGAGCGCCTTGTTCGCATAGGATTTCATGTCGCCGGCGGCATCATGAACCTGCCCGGCGATTTTCTGCACTTCACCACGATCGGCGGTAAACAGGAACACCAACGCGGCGGCGACCGCAACATTGAATAGCAGAAATTTCATGTCATTCACCTTCCATCCGGGCCGCGATCGCGTGTCTTCCGGCCATGGTCCGATCAGGGACAACGCTGCGATTGTGGGCATGGGTAACGACGATCAGGCCGCGCAGGAGCGCCGATACCGGCAGACCGACAACGGTGGTCATGAAGGCGAGGCTGAAATTCGCCGTCATTTTGCGGATCACCGGCTGGATGGTTTCGGGCGTCAGTTCCTGACCGGCCAGCGTGCCGATACCAAGGCTGATACCCAGCAACGTGAAGGTCAGCGCTAACGTGGTCACCCCGTTGGCGGCCTGAACACCGGCCTCGAACCAGACCTCGTCGCCGGCGCCCTTCATCTGCAGCATGCGCACCCAGCTATAGAGAGCCAGGAACACCAGGCTGGTCAGCATCACCACGAAAGACCAGCCCAGCACCTCGCGCGCCCAGTTGGCGATGTCCGTAACGCTATGGGAGGTCATGAGCACCGCCACCGCCAAGGCGATGGCGAGCCCACCCATCAGGTAGCTTACCGCGCGCGACGAGCTATGGAGGGTACCGAGCAGGGCACGCATCCTACCGCCTCCCTACACGCGCGTTCATCAGGCTCTCGGTCGACACGCCAACCTGCTGAAGCCAGTGATCCATCAGCGTGCGATTATGTTCGGTCGACGCATGCACCAGAAACGTCAAATCGTAATTCTCATAGGCCGCGCGCACCGCGGGCGTGCTCTTACCAACCAGCGATTTGTCTCGCAGAACCAGACGCTCCAGATCGATCAGGCGGTTACGGGACATTTCGACCTTGGCCTGGCGCCTTTCCGGGGTGAGTTCGGAGGTGAGCATTGACTCCAGCATCAGGGCCCGCTCGCGTTCCATGTTTTCGAGCGATCCGGCGTGGCTGGGGACGCTGATCCCAGCCGCCAATACCAGGACAGCGGCGGCGATGAATCGATTGGAAGTTCTCATGATCTAATCCTCCGGTTTCGGTGAGCGTTATCGGTTGACAAAAAATTCGACGGCGTCGGTGACGCCCTTGTCCGCCGTCTGGGTTTCGGCCCCGGCGATATCGCCGCCATTGACGGTTTCGGACAAGGCCATGGCATCCAGCGCCACCAGCTTGGCCATGTAGCCAAGAATCGACTGTTCCTGATCGATCACGGCGATGGTGGCTTCGTTTTCGCCGATCAGCTGGCGCAGAAAATCCTCCCGCGACACGGTCGCGCCATCGACTTTCGGCTGTTCGTTCATCGGGTGAGCGTTGACCGCCTGAACCAGCTGTTCGATGGCGGCGACGTTTTTGGCATATTCCCGGGCATATTTGCTTTCGGTCATCAGCGACGACCGGAACAGCTTTGCATCGACCTTGGCGATGGTATTTTCGAACCGGTCACGCGCCGCTGTCTGCTTGTCGATCAAGGCGGCACGTTGCGGCGTCAGGCCGGTGTTCTTTTGCTTTATCTTGCCGAGCAAATTTCCATAAACATGGATTTTGGTGCGCGCATGTTTACGGCGCAGCGACTGGTGATCGGCGACGAGATCCAGATAGGCACGTTTTTCCGCAAGAAACTGGTGCCTGAGTTCGACCCGCAGATCGCCTTCGGCCTGTTCCATGGCGCCGCGCAAATCTTCCAGCGTCCTGACCTTGAGGCTCATTTTTTCTTCAGTATCTCTGACCGCCGCAGCCAACGACGATTTTGCGTAATCCTGTTCGATGGCCTTTTTGAGGAAATTCGCCGGCAGCTTGATCAGACGTTCGCTGGCCCGGGGCGACCAATTCGCCTCTTCCGCCGAGGCACGTGCGTCAGTCATGGGTCCCGCGATCAGGGAAGCCGCGATAACGCAGGCAGACAGGCCGGCTACGGAAATCGGTCTAAATATGTTCATCGCTTGCTCTCCTGAATGGGGCGCTCCACCCTTACTTGTTCTTCCAATAGAGAACGCGCCGCATTTCGCTTTTCAGACCGTCGTTGATGTTCAACGCGGAAAATTCACCGAAAGTCCAACGCTCGCGCTGACCGAGCAGCGCTTCCATGGTGGTCACGAAGGACGTGCCGTCGGGATAGTAGAAATCATAGTCGGCGAACCGGTTCTTGAATTTTCCGAAATTATCGCGGGCCTTTTCCACATTTCCGCCCTTGAAGAAATTCTGGACCGAGAGCGCATAGGCCCGCATGCGTTCGTCGCGGGCGATACCGGCTGCGTCCGGACCAAGGCCGGTTTCACATTTTTCAAGCACTTGGGCGCTCGCCAGGTAGGTGCCGCTTGTCCCGGACGAGCGTGCCTGGCGGTCGAGTTCAACACCCTGATCGCGGCAGGCCCTGTAGTCGCGCATAATGGATATCTGTTCGAAACGCGCCTCGCGGTAACCGATCCCTTCCAGAGGGCCGTTGACATCGCTGGTGCAAGCCGACAAAGCCACCGTGGCCAGCGCGGCAAAAACAGTGCGCCGAAGGGCGGGTAACAATTTAACGGGATTCCGGAATGCCAACATGGTTAGGTCCTTTTCTGATCGTGTCGAGCCCAAGTTCCTTGGGGGTTACGGGGGTTAGGGAAGGATCAGAGGCGTTTTCCCTCTGTATCGCCACAAGTGCAGCCAAAATTTGTCCAAAACTGTTCATGGCCTGAAATCATTGGTCAGGCGCAAAACCGCCACGCCGTGACCGCGCGCTTCGGCCAGAATACGGTCGACATCCTGCGCGGATGCAGCGTTCCGCGCCCGCCGCCATACCCCGCCCAGACCGGCAAAATCGGCTACCACACCGGCTTGCACCGACAGAACAACCAGGTCCTGGCGTAGCGGCGCGATAAGGCGGCTGGGCGGCCTTGCGTCGAGGTCGATCGTCGCCCGGGGCGCGAGGGTCTTTTCGGCATAAATCGTGCGCAGGCGGAAACCGGCGCCGTTGGCGTTTTCACGGAGCGCCATCACCCAGAGCGTCGCTGCCCTGTCCGACCCGTTGGTCAGGCGATAGTGGAAATCACACAGGCCGGCGACACGCAAACCGGCTGCCGGGGCACCTTCGATCACCGGTTGCCTTGTAATCAGGGGCGCAACCCGGTCGAGATGAACCGCAGCGCAGGGCGCGTCCGCGGGCGCCTGGGTCGCCACGGAAATCGCCGCCAGCGTCGATGCCGGATGGGGCCGCAATGACGCCGGCACAAGACGCACCGCTTGGGCTTTCGCGACACCCAGATCCGGCTCCAGCCCCAATTTCTGCCACCCGGCAAGAACGGTGATCGCCAACAGCACACATGAGGCGGCATAGGCCAGGTGTCGCGGCATCTTCCTGTGGCCGCCAATCATGGACGGCGTGCGAGCCAGCCATTGCCGGATCCGGCGGCGACGTTTCAGACCCAGCACCGCCAAAACATCGCATACTGTCTGTGCCGCGACGATGTGCAGCCGGTCACAGTCTCCGGCGAAGACATCCTCCAGCGCCTGTGTCGCTTCGATCAAATTGCCGGCGGGAACCGCCATAACGACTCGCGCGCCCGCATCGAGATGGGCTCTGATCCGGCCTTCCGATTGACGGATCTTGCGATCGACATCTTCCACCGTATCGACCGTCAGATCGCGCGTAACTTCGCCCGTGGCCCAGACAATTTGTGGAGTTTTATCATCGGACCGGACCAGCCGGCCTTCTTCGAACAGCGCATGGGCGATGAACAGACCGAGCTGCCAGCTCAGGCCGCTGGCGATGGGGTTGCTGATATCGACGCGATAGGCGCTATGCCCGAAACAGGCTTCGATGACACCGGTGGGACGGCGCACGAAGGAATCGTAATCCGCGCTAATGGGGAGCTCGATCGCCTTCCCGTCGTGACAAACGACCGAGCGCACATCGGAATCCTCAGGCGTTATACGCTGAATTTCGGAGGGACCCTCGGTGGTCGCGATATAGATGGCGGTACGTTTCATCGCAGGAACACATCCGTCTTGGGATTGCAGAGCGCGCCGACGAGATCAGACCCGGTATCGAGGAGAAGCTGGATCACCCCGCCTATGGGCTTCGGCAAGGGAACCTTGCGGCAGCCGTCTCCGTCTCCAATGACAAAAAGCGTGCCCGGCGCCGGGATGGCGGTGTTGGCCAGTTTGATGATCAGATAAAGCTGATCCGGGTCGGCCCGTGATTCACGCAGAGAAATTTCGAAACCGGAACCACTCCGCGTGGTCACCGTCCCACTGCTGGCGGCGGCGCGGCTCACCGGCCGATAGGGCGCGACCCGGGCCAGAAGACAGCGCAAATCCTCCCGCGCGCGCGCGTCGGTCGCAAGCGCTCGGGCCAGATCGGTGCTTGGGGTTACAGCCGGGTCGGTGGCGTAGCGGTAGATATCGTGAAAACTGACCACAGGCTTCATGGTGGCATGATCGCGGGCAGTCAGGCCGTCGAGCGATTCACGCGCGATGAAGATCGCCTCGGATAGTGAATGGGCTTCCTGCCAGCTAGCTGGGATTTCACTCATCGATGGTCTCCGTACAGGGCGCGAAACTGCGCGAAAAAAATGTCGTAGTCCGACAAATATTGCTTAGTCCACCCACCCTGACGCCGACCCAGACGCTGCACGCGGGCGGTAAATTTCAGCAAGGAATTTCTGATCATGATCAGCGCATCGGACGCCGCGGCGCAGGCATCCGCGCGATCGGAGGCGGCGTAGCCGGCATCGGGCCAATCGGCATCCTTGAAGCCCTTGCGGGTCGTGCGCTTTGCCGCGCCGCCGGATTCTTCGATCATCGCCGCCAGTTCGGGGCACTTATCCAGCCCGGCGGTCAGCGTGCGCATGAACCGATCATCGGTGTCAGGCGTCTTCAGACGAACGATCTGGCCGGTACAAACTGTCTCAGCATGGTCATCCCGGTCTTCAAAAACAGACGCGAGCGGCGACAGATCAATGTGCGGCCGCAGATACAGCAGCACCGTAATGGCTTCTTCACGGCGCGCGGCCACCAGGTGATGGAACGAAGCAAGCAAGGCCGTTTGAAGATTGTCACCTATTTGATCGATATAGTCGGCGAAGTCACCATAGGCGCTGGTCACATTGTTGAGTTTATCCAGATACGGCAGCCGGAGGGTATCCTCGCCGCGGCGCAGGGCTTCCGTCAGCCGCGCCTGCTGCGCCCCCATCACCTGAAGGCGCAGGATTGAGAGCGGCAGGGCAAGGGCGGAACCGCCATATTCGATGAGGGGCGCGATGGCATCGGTTTCGGTCTGTTTCAGAAACTTGACGCCATTGGCCGGCGCCGCCCGCAACACATCCAGCGGCGCCTGACGTTCGTGGATGGGTCCCAGCGCCGCATCGACCGCCTCGGGCGTGATGTCAGCGGGATCGATTTCACCGGCGTCCCGGTCGGTGCCGATGGAGCGCGCACGACCAAGGGCGCGTGCCTGTGCCGCCGCCGCCAGCGCATCGCGCGCCGCCGCCATCAGGCGGAAGACCGATTTAAACGATTTGAAATCGCCCCCCGCCCCGCTGGCGCACCGAGCCTCGTTTGAGGCGGCAATCCAGAAGGCCAAGACCGCCTCGTCGTCGATGCTGTGAGGGCCCACCTCGCCATTATCGGAAAGCCGCAAGAACGACATGACCGCGCGGAATTTGCGATGCGACTGCGCGCTCGGCAAATGCGCCGACAGGTAATGATAGACCCGGCGGGCAAGATCATTGGCCAGCGCATCGACGGCTCCCTTGGTCGCCTGACCCGCCGGCACGGCGCGAAACTGCGCATCGAGGTCGGCATAGCCGAAGACCGATACGAGGAATTCCATCAGGGCCGACAGAAACGGCATCCGCGTATAGGCGATCCCGAAAACGCCATCGGCATAGTTCACACGGATACCGGCGCCAAGCCGCTCAACGCCATCAGCGCCGGTCCGATTCTGAAAAATCGACCGAAAGGCGGCGGCGCGGGCGATGCCGCTGCCCCAGAAAACCAGCTCGTATCCCTGGGCGCGGGCGTTAGCCCCGATCACCCGGTCCGACGCGACGATCAGATGGCACAGCTCACGCAGCGGCCCGCCATAGCTCCGGCACACGATCCAGCGGACCAGACGGCGGCACATTGCGGCGGAGAATTTAGGCGCATCGGCGGCGGTAATGTGGGCGATCGACCGCAGGATGGCGGCCAGTTCGTCACTGACGTCGCCGCCAGCCATTCCTTCAAGCGGGGGCAGGCTGTCCATGTCACACCTGCCCGCGAAGAAGTTGTTTACGATAGTGCCGGCGCAGACGCTTTACCCTGGCCACATAGCGCGCGGTTGCCGGTATGACCCGGGCATTGGCCCAGGCGCCGACCGCGGACCCGCCATTGTAATGGGACAGCGCCAGATCGACCCGGCCGCCATAACGGCGGATCAGACGTTTCAGAAAATGCAGCCCGAGGCGGATATTCAGTCTCGGTCGCCAAAGTAATTTCGGCTCTATCCCGTATTCGCCCCGCGCGGTCATTGGCATGATCTGCATGACGCCGCGGGCGCCTTTGGCGCTCCGCGCCTTGGGATTGAAGTTGGATTCCACGTGCGCCACGGCAAGCGCGAGGGAGATGGGAACCCGCAACCGCTCCGCTTCCTGGATCACCAGCCGCTTGACCTCATGGCGCGCAACGGGCCGGTTTTGATTGGCATCGGCGACCGTACCGCACCCGGCAACAAACAGCGCACAGACCAAGACAATTGTCACAGCCGACCCAATACCGCGTCGGCAGGCGGGCTGGGAATGCACCCTATAACGCATTCTTCTTCTCCTGCAGGGCGCGACGCCAGTTGCCGTCAAGCGTGGTGATAACCAGCCGGCTTGCCGCGATCTTGCGCCGTGCTTCAATGGCCTGCGCCATGGACAGGTCCGGTGTAACGGCGAGCACTACCCGTTTGGTATCGTCAATGGTGGCCAGGTCGAATGGTTTGAGATCGCGGCCAAAAAAACGGCTGCCATCGAAGACCACCAGCACGTCTTTGTTGGTCAGCTTGTCGACCGAACCGGTGGCGCGCGCCGGACCGCTATCGGCGATGACGGCCGAAATCATCGCCCGGTCCGGCCTTTGAGGTTGCGATTTGGCCGCCGGAACACTGACGCCCATGGACATGGCGGTCAGCACCATGACGCTGAAGAAACCCATCGCCATCGCCAGCGCGATCTCGGTCATCGCATTTTCTTGTGCACCGCCACTCATCGTTCCCTCCGCTCGCTGTTCAGGACGTCTTTCCCGGCACCCTTGCGTACCCTCACCCCTGCCTATCCCTAAGGAAGGACCAGGGCGGTTTTACCTTCCTGGCGCAGGCTGGCGCGCAATTCATGGATCAGCCGGCGGGTCATGCGGCCCGTCGCGACCTGTCCGAAATCATGCTGATAGGTGCGGATCGCGCGGCGCAGACTTGGGCGCATCAGCCCATCTTGCGGGCCGGGATCATAGTCAAGGCGCGCCAGCAATTGCTGCGCCAGCAACACCGGGCGCCGGGCGCCGGCGGCCAATTGCGCCGGCGGTCCTTGGCGCCCTTTCCCGGTTACAGCAACGCCTGGCTCAGTCAGCCAGATCTGGCGCGGCCGGGTCGCGGCAAAGACAATGCCGTCTTCGACGCTCACCGCCTTGTAGGAAATGGAAACCGCCTGACCGTCTTTGCGCAGCGCCCCGACGATCAGGATGTCGACCTTGGCATTGCGCAGCAGATCGACGACCCGACTGTTGGCGGGTGATTCAAGCTCTTCAATGGTATCGAGCTCACGGATAATTTCGCGCAGCGTCTCGCGGGCAACGAACCGGTAGGTTCCGCTGCCACGGCGCGTCAGCTCGGCCAGCAGCCGTGTATTGAATTCGCTCGCCACCGACGGCGGTATGGTCTTTTCGGTATCCTTGAACGGCGCTACCGCGATACGCGGCTTGCCGTAGCCGCCGATCGCCGGAATATCCGCGACACTGGCCGAGCCGATACCGGCCAACAATTCTTCGGCAAAAGACGCAAACTGGCTTTGCGCGGTACCTTGCGCGAAGGCCGGTCCCATAAGACCAATCGACAAGGCGGCGGCGGTAAAGCCAGCCCATCGCGACAGAGGTTGGAATATTTTATTGCATGCAATCATGGTTCGGCCCCCATATTTTTTCGGTTTACCAATCCCGCGAGTCGGTGGCGGGTTGTGCCGTCGGATCTGCTTCAACGACGTAAGTATTTCCGGTTCGCGCGATGCGCGCCGTGAGCTGCAAATGATGCAGCATCTTCCTGAGCGAGAGCTCGGTCCCGTCTGCCGTACCATCCTGGCTGAGACGATAGAGAACCCCTTCACTGGCCGTGTAGTCGCGCCGGATCCGTGTCACACCCGGGAAATTACGGAGATAGAGTTCGATCCGCGGCAACAGGGAGGGATCGATGCGCCGAAACGCCACGCTGATCTGGGTCGGGTCAGCCGTGGCAACGTGGCGATCGCGGCCAAGCCTTACCAGGCGCCGGTCCACATCCGCCGCGAGGCGCGCCACCAGCGGCGTAACCCGGCGTTGGATTTCCTGGTCGATACAGGATTGCGGGCAGTGCGCCGCAAGGCGCCACGACGTACCCGGCCCAGTATCAAACCGCGCCAGAATGCGCTTGGTATCCCCGTCGATCAGAGTCGCTCGCAGCTCGATTGTGGCGTGAGACGTATAGGCGCCTTGAAGGATCCGGCGTTCGGTGGCTACCCGTAGAATTGTCGCACCGGGTGCGGATGTCCTCACGCCCCCATCGAGCACCGCATAGCCGCGCCGGCCGAGGGCCGCCATGATGAGACGACGCACCCTTCTGTCGGTTGCGGCGTTTTGCCCGTCGCCGGCCTCCTGGGTAACGACCAGCTCTGTCTTGACTAATTGGTCCGCCTGGACGGCCGCAGGGGTGAGAAAGGGCACGGCAAGGGCCAGTAGTGCCCCAGCCGCGGCGACAGGCCTGATCATCGCCATGCCCCCCTTCCACTCCCACGGGTAACGTCGCAGTGCCATGCTCAACTTGCCTTGCGCCAGGTGCCGTCGCTGGCGCGGCAGGCGGTGCCGTGCAGCTCTTCCTCATACCCATCGATCCAGCCCCAGGACTTGAAGTCGCGGCAGTACTGCCCGTTTTCACGCTGATAGGTGCGAGTCGGGGTAACAGTGTAGTCCGCGCCCGTACCGGGGTTGGTCCAGGTCACCCGCTGGCCGGATTTCGCGGTCTCCAGCGCATTGTGCGTGTGAAGCCGGTCGGCCCGGTCCATCGAATCGCCGATGCTGCCGCCGATGATGGCGCCGAGGACACCGCCCACAAGGATCGCGGGACCCCGGCCGCGGCCGCGGACGATCGCGTTACCGGTCAGCCCGCCGAGCACGGCGCCGATGACGCTGCCGGCGACGGCGTTGTTGCCACGGCGGTAGGTCGGCTGGGTCACGACGGTATTGCGATGAACGACCCGCGTGTGATGGTGGTGGACGACCCGCGTGCGAACCGGACGGTGTATCCAGCGGCGGTCCCGGCGATAACGGGCACGGGATTCACGGGGCTGCACATAGACAACTTTCTTAACCACTTTCACGACCCTCGGGCCATCATGGCGCTGATGCCTCTTCCAGCCATCGGCATGGGCCGGCGCCGCGGCCAGCGTAACAAGAGAGATCCCGGCAAGGCCAAACAGGGTATTTCTGGTGTATGTCAACATTGTCCAACTCCGTTGTAGGTTTGAAACAAGGCGACTATGACAAAATTCAACTGAGCCGAACCTGAACGGCCCGTTCAGGTGAGGTTCAGGAATCGTTCATCGCAGGTTCAGCCAGGATCAGGCATAATGAGCCCATGAAAATGCGTTCCAGACGGAGGTTGGCGAAACCCTTGTTGGCGGCACTGTGCATGCTGTGGTTTGGCGCGGCTGACCCCGCGCCCGTGGCTGCTTTTGGCGCCGAACCGGCTGCTGCCAAGGGTCGCTTCAAGCCGGCAATCGAGTTGGCCCAAAATGATATCTGGGTGCAGTTTTTCGAACAGAACCGCAGCCGCAGCCGCCGAAATCAACGCCGCAAAGGTGACCTCGTTCCCCTGCGGACCGATCCGGGCGAACAGCAGCCGCTTATGCCGGAATTTCGGCGACCGGACCGCAACCGCGACCAGAAACAACGCGAGGAACAGGACGCCGCCCGCGAGGCTGTACGCCGTGGAGACATCCTGCCGCTCGGCGGTATTATAGAGTCGGTGCAGAGCCAATGCCCCGGCAAGTTTCTCGGCGCCAAGCTGCAGCGCGGTGGGGACGGATTTTCGTACCGGGTGCGGATTTTGCGACCGTCGGGGCGGCGCGTCGGGCTGACGGTCGATGCGAAAACAGGGGCTGTGGTCGGCGATGGATGCAGATAATATTTCTCCATTGGTATGTTACCCACTAGATTGGTAGGCCATGCGTATTCTGGTAGTGGAAGACGATCGCGATCTCAGCCGTCAGTTGGGCGCCGCCCTGACCGAAGCCAACTATGCGGTGGATTTCGCCTATGACGGCGAGGAAGGCCATTATCTCGGCGAGGGTGAGACTTATGATGCGATCATCCTCGATCTCGGCCTGCCCACCATCGACGGCGTCACCGTGCTCAAGCGCTGGCGCGACGCCGGGCTCAACATGCCCGTCCTCATTCTGACGGCACGGGACGGCTGGTCGGAAAAAGTAGCGGGTTTTGATGCCGGCGCGGACGATTACGTCACCAAGCCCTTCCGCGTCGAAGAAGTGCTCGCCCGGCTGCGCGCCCTGATCCGCCGCGCCGCGGGCCATGCCTCGGCCGAGCTTGACTGTAACGGCGTCAGGCTCGACACACGGAATGGCCGGGTCAGTGTCGATGGCGCCCCGGTAAAGCTGACCGCCCACGAGTTCAAGGTGCTGTCTTACCTGATGCACCACCGCGACGAGGTGGTATCCCGCACGGAACTGACCGAACATATTTACGAACAGGATTTCGACAAAGATTCGAATACGATAGAGGTTTTTGTCGGCCGCCTCCGCAAGAAAATCCGCAGCGATCTGATCGAAACCGTGCGCGGGCTCGGCTACCGGCTGGTCGATACGAGCAAGTCCGGTCCGGGTCGCTAGTGTTGCGATTCCAACGCTTGTTTCCCACGGTTGACCTTTTCGATGATGGAACTGGCTGAAGCT
>JAQBTY010000157.1 GCA_027624735.1 Pseudomonadota bacterium
ACCGTGCATTAGCCGTGTGTAATCCCTGTGAAATCCTGCATGGATGTTGCGAGAAGACCCGCTATTGCGACGGGGAAATCTATTTGCTAAGTCTACGCAAATTTCGGGTATAAAGAGGCGCGAAATTAGTACCGTCTGTACCTACAATGTACCTAATTGGCCAAATTCTCTTCGTGGGTACGCATTATAGCTATAACAAGTTGTTGATTTTAATACAATATGCCGGCTTAGCTCAGTTGGTAGAGCACCTGATTTGTAATCAGGGGGTCGGGGGTTCGAATCCTCTAGCCGGCACCATTCTTTTCACGGGTTATGCGGAATACGCCAGGCCGCTAAACAACGGGTAAAGTGGTTGGGTCTGTCATCATGAATGTGCTGTCCTCTGGCGTATCCCCGAAGCCGTTCTCTCTTCAGCAATACCGCGATCAGGTCGCGCGGCAGGCTGGCGACGATCAGGCGAAATACCTGATCTACTCGGTCAGCCGGCACGCGATCATCAAGGACCGCCAACATGTCGGTGGTCTCGCCGACCGGTTGAAGGGCATTTATTCGGCATTCCTGATGGCTGCCGCAACGGGACGGGTTTTCCTGATCGATTGGGAAACGCCCTTTGCGCTCTCCGACAATTTAAAGCCCCGGGACTATGACTGGCGGCTGGAGCCGCATCTGAAAAAACTGGGCCAACGGTCGGAGACGATCCATCTGGATATGATCGACAAGCGCGGGAACATCCTGAAGGAAACCCCGCCCGACCGGCTGGAGCAGGACATATTCGGTGGCCGGCAAACGTGCGTGCTCAATATCAACTGGCTCTATGCCGAACCCTATCTCAACTTTTTTGACCTTCCACAATCCGACGACAGGGCCTTCAGGCAGATATTCGATTTTCTGTTTGAGCCGCTGGTGCCGCGGGACCTTGCTCCCGAGATGAAGCAACTGGACAAAAGGAGGCTGTCCCATGACGGGCTCTTCGGCATCCATTTACGGATCGGGGGGGACGCGGCCTGGCTGGACCCCAAGCTGGATAAACGGCGGTCCTGGCGCCCGCTCATGAAAGCGGCTTTCGAGTTTGCCGCCAGGCGCGGCAGCACCGATCCCCTGTTCTATTTCGCATCCGATTCAGAGAAGGCCAAACGGTCGGTCGCAAAACGGGACTGGCCGCACCCGGTGGTCACGATCGCGGGGCCAATCCAGCATCTGGACCGATCGTCGGACATGACGCGTCAGGGCAATGATTTTACGTTTTTCGAATTCGAGATGCTGCGGCATTGCGACGGGGTAATCGGTGGTGCCGGCGCCTTCTACAGTACCGCCGCCATGGCCGGCGGCAAGCCCTACACCACCTACCGGGATTAATCCCAAGGGTAACTCATTACAAAGTGACACCATTTTGCCATACTCCTCGCGCATTCGATGGGAGTGCTTGCGCCCAATGTCCCACACGGGCTATGTGCGTGCAGCAGCCGGATAAAATGGGGGAGACAAAACCGTGGTGGATGTAACGAACGAAAAATGGGTCGGCACCTGGGCATCGACGCCGGCGCCGGTGGAGGGAAGAACGCTGGACGGGCAAACTGTCCGCATGATTGCCCGCCTCAGCATCGGCGGCAACATTTTGCGAGTCCGCCTGTCCAATGCCTGTGGGCTTGAGAAGCTGAGGATCGGCGCGGTGCATGTGGCGCGTCCCGGCAAGCGGGCGGCAATCGATCCGGATTCAGGCCAGGCGCTTACCTTCAACGGCTCTTCCTCCGTCACCATCGGGGCCGGTGCGTTGATCGTCAGTGACCCGATCGAGTTCGATGTTGCCCCCCTCTCGGACCTTGCCGTGAGCGTCTATCTTCCCGACGGGCTGCGGGATTCGTTTCAGATCACCGGTCACGGCAACGCCCGCCAGACCAGCTATCTCTCTCCCCAGGGCGATTTTTCATCGGCCGCCGACATGCCGGTCGCGGAGGCCATCGAAGACCTCCTGTTTCTGAGCGGCATAGACGTCCTGGCGCCGGCCGGTACTGGCGGGATCGTGACCCTGGGCGACTCGCTGACCGACTGCAACATTTCGACGGTCGACGCCCACCGGCGCTGGCCGGACGAGCTTGCGCGACGGCTGCAGGCCCGGCATGACCAAAAGGGCGGCCGGCTGCTGGGCGTGATGAACCAGGGTATCGGCGGCAACCGGATCCTGCATGACAGGCGCGGCGACAGTTGTCTGCGCCGCTTCGACCGCGACGTGCTGGCGCAGCCCGGCGTGACCCATGCGATCGTGTTCCTCGGCATCAACGATATCCGCAACCGCTATGCGAAGCCCGAGGAAAATATCACTGCGGACGAGATGATCGCCGGTCTCAACCAGCTTGCCATGCGCGCCCATGCCGCCGGCATCAAAATTTATGGCGGCACGATGCTGACATTTGAAAATGAGAATTATAACCCGCCACCGGGCCTGCCCGGCCTTTACACCGAAGCGGGAGAGGCGACCCGCCAAGCGGTCAATGGCTGGATCCGCGAAGCGGGCGCGTTCGATGCCGTCATCGATTTCGACCGGGCGCTGCGCGATCCCGGCCACCCCACCCGGATGCTGCCGGACTATGATTGCGGCGACCATCTGCATCCGGGCGACGCGGGCTATCTGCGCATGGGCGAATTTGTCAATTTGTCACTGTTCGATTAGGCCTGTAGTCCCGTTCATGAGCTGGATACGCAAAAAACTGGATTCGCTGGCCGGCACGATTATTGCCGTTGTCGCCGGCCTGACCTCCTTGCAGTTGCCTGCCTTTATCGACGCCTATTTACAGCGCCTTGGCGGGCACCTCAATGAAGCCCGGCTTGGCCTGGTAGCGGTAAAAAAGAGCCAGATAGGCAAAGAACCCGCTTTACTCGAGCAAGTCGTGGCGACGGCACAGGAGCGGGTCGATTATCTGGAGGCCGCGCAATCGGCTATCGCCCAGGCCGGTTCTTTCGAACAACCCATCCTGTTCTTTACCCATATGGATAACGATATCGCCCTCGCCACGGCGCGGTCCTTTACCCCCGCATTGCCGCTCGATGTGCCAAGCCTGATATTCGCCGTCCTGGGTGTGGTGGTGGGCTGGCTGGCCTGGGGGCTGATCAAGTCGCCGGCGCGCCTGTTCCGCGGCAAAAAACGGCCCGCCGGGCAGACCTGAATATCAGGACAACGAAATATTCAGGACGGTGAAGGGCGTTTTATCCGCACCTGATTAAAGCCTGCCGTCGGCGCACATCTTACGGACTTCCTCCCGATCGATAAGTATCGTGTCGGGCACGCCGGTTTCATATAACGCCAACATTTTGTCGGGATCGAAATTGGCCTCGGCCATCTTGCCGAAATATTCCGACCACTGGTAATGGCGCTTGTAGTTCTGGGTGTCGAGCGGCGCATAATTATCCATCATGGTCTCGACCGTGTTGCCGTCGGGATCGGTGTAATAGAACGACGTCGAGTTGCCGTGGTTGACGGCGTACTCGGGCGGATATCCCCGTTCCTTCATGCGCTGATAGACGAACAGCAGCTCGCCCAAACTCGCGTAGGCAAACGCTACATGGGAGGCGCCGACAAACCGCGCTGGCTTCGGCTCGCCTTCTTTGCGTCTGAGGATGACCACGCGGTGATCATGATCGTCATAGGAAATGAAGGTCAGGCCGTTGGGATTGACCCGGACTATCTCGCCATTAAACAGCCACTGGTAGAACTCGACCATGGCATCATAATTTTTGTCGGCGTAAATATGGAGATGATGCATCTCGCGCGGCGAGGGCATCGCCTTGACGGCGCCGGGTGGATCGCTGCGCACCGGCGCTGTCTTTTCGGGTCGAAAATCTCTCGGATCGATCGTATCCATCAATACCTCCTCGCGGCCTGCACCGCCTAAACCATCGCCTGATGACAAATGAAGTCTGCCACGTTCAGCGCCACTGGTCCATTTTTGTCGCCTGTCCTCAACCACCCTCCCTCAAAAAAACGCGAACACCCTTGTTTCGATGCTCTGGCGCGGGGTGGCGTCTGGCGGGGTGGTGGGATCGGCGAAGGCGGTGTGCGGGGTGAACCGCGCGCGGCCGTCATCTTCTGAATCATAGGATTTGATCAGCATCGCCTCGTTTTTCTGCATCAGCGGAAAATAGAACCATTTGTGGTTCGGGTTGTGGGCGAGGCGGTAGGTCTCGCCAATGCGTTCCTTGGCGCGGCGTTCGGCCGCGATCAGATCGCCTTGCGCGACCGAGCGGGCATCGCAGATGGTCAGCGGCATGGTCTCGACAGCGCCGGAGATGGACCGCCAGATATTGATGATGGCGAAACGCCGCTCAAGCAGCGGTTTCGCCTCTTCCTCACCGAACCAGTCCCGCACCCGCATGGGGCCGGACCGGATGGTGTAATCGTTATGGGCGCGCTGGACAGGTTCGCGCACCATCTTGGTCTTGCGGATGGTCTCGTCGCCGGCGCGCAGCGTGTGATCGAAGACCACCACATCCTTCGCCCCGGTTTCGCGCTTGATCAGCGCTTCCATCTCGGGGTTATAGACATTGGTGATCTGATCCGGATCATAGAAATCGCCGACCGTCGTCTCGTGCGGCACCAACGCGAACCCTTCGCGGTCGAGCGATAAGTCGGGCGCCAGGGCACGGGCGTCGGTGACGGAAACGGTCTTTTCCTCATATTTGCCAATATGGGAGGACTTGCCGCCGTCGGGTGTCGACGGGATGTTGACCACCTTCTCGCCCGTATCGACCGCATAGTTGATCACGGCCTCGACCGTGGGTCCCATATTCAGCTGTTCGCCTGCTGTCGCCATTATGCTGCTCCGCCAAAGGAGGGAAGGATGTCGTTCTGACATCCGGGTTGCGCCTAGCCTACTCGTTGAAGCAGGGCATGCGCAATCCGCTAGCGCCAGCAGCCGACCTGACCGACAAACTGGTGGGCCTTGGAATATATTTCAGTAATGGACAGCGGGGGAGCCGCCGATCTTTCCCGGATCGTAATGTCGTGCTGCTTCAGGAAATCCAGCGCCACGGGAAGACGGATCGCGATTCCCACATCCCGGATCAGGCGGCCGGTCTCGGCATAAACGCTCAGCGTATTGACCTTGGCCACGACGATTCCGACCACCCTGCCGGCCCGGTCGAGAACGGGTCCGCCCGAGTTCCCGCGGCGAACATCGATTTGCATGGGAAACCTGCCGGGCCGCTGACTGGACCCCGCGTCGACCACATGGCCGGCAACGAGAATTGGTTTGATCGCCACCTTGCCATGAAGCGGATAGCCGACGACGAACACGTCCTCCGACCGATCCGGTTGCAACGAAGACCGGAACGGGGCGACGCCCGCCGGTGTGAACGAGGTTCGCAGCAGCGCCAGATCTTTCAATTTTTCGCTGGCGACCAGTTCGGCCACCAACGGTTTACCACTGGCCGGCGTGAAGGAAATCCCCTTGCACCTGTCGACCACATGCCAATTAGTCAGAACAGAACCGGTCTCGGTGACGAAAAATCCGGACCCGGTGCCGCTCAGGCGCTGGCCGGGAAAAAAGGGCTCGGGCTCCTTGATCAGGCCCTGAATGCGGCGAGTGCGCTGCAACCGAATTTTCCGCGCCTGGGCCTCATCGATGATGCGGTCGGCACATTTCCACGCTGGTTTTCGAGTAACAAGGTCGCGGTCTTCGTCGTAACACCAAACAATGTCAGAAACATCCTGAGCAACCTGCCCCCGCGGTGACGCTGCCCTGACAGGACCAGGCCAAACCAGCACCAGGGCCAGGAACACCGAGGAGACGACGCCGGCTTTCATGTGGTCAGGGCTTCTCAGGCGGTTCGCGCATGATGATGCGGTCCGGCGAGGCATGAACTCCGTATATTTTCATCGGCAGGTCTCCGGTCACCCGAAAATAGTGCCGAACCCGTGGCGGAAAGACCATGGTGACGCCCGGGCCGATGGCCATCAGATCCCCCTCCCCCTCGATCCAGGCCTCGCCCTCGCCCTCAATGACGGTCACTATCTCCATATAGGGGTGCTGATGTTCGCCGGTGCAGAATCCCGGCGGCGACACCTGAAGCCCCAGCCGCACCGGGGTCGAGCCGGCCTCATCGCCGACCAGCGTCTGATAGGTCGCCCCATCATGAAAAGCTTCTGGCGGCACGGTATCGACGTGAATGACAGGCATGGTGCCCTCCTCGCAAACAACATTATCTGAAAGGATTGAACAAAAACCGAACCGCCTCAATAGATACCTTTCATTAATTGATTGATTGACCGGCGGACAAATGTGGGGAAGCATCCCTCGAACCACATGATGAAGGAGTTGACCATGGGTAAACTACGCCATATCGCCCTTTCCGTAGACGACGTCGCGGAAGCCCAGAAATTCTTCGAGGAAGCCTTCGATTTCAAGCCGGTCGGCGAATCCGGCACCGGCACCGCCTACCTGAGCGACGGCACCATCAATATCGCGCTCTTGAACCGCAAGGGCAAACCGCTCGGCTATGAAGGCAAGGAGCCGTTCTTCGGCATCGATCATTTCGGGATCTGGGTCGACGACGCGGAAGAAGCCTGCAAGAAGGTCGAAGCCGCCGGCGCCACCCATGTCATGGGCAACAAGACCGGCGACCCCAACAGCTTCTATGAAATCAAATACCGCTCGCCCATGGGCGGCATTTTCGACATCACCGCCGGCGGCTGGCGCGGCGCCGTGAAGGACGTGGTCCCGGCGGCGGCAAAGACCAGGGAAGCGGCGGAATAGGAACCGCCGTTCCCGCCCTTCCTTGACCGGATGCCCCTGAATGGGGCAAACCCGGTATCACCGATACAAGCCACATCAGGGAGGATAGAATGGCGGAAAAGCGCACACCGGTTCCGAACGAAAACTCCGAGGCCCGCGGCCGCATGGCGGGCAAGGTGATCATCGCGGCAGGCGCGGGATCCATCGGCGAGGGCTGGGGCAACGGCAAGGCCGCCGCCTTTGTTTACAGCAAGGAAGGCGGCAAGACCTTCTGTGTCGATTACCGCCTCGACGCCGCGGAGGAGACGGTCAGGCTGATCGAGGAAGCCGGCGGCGAGGCGATGGCTTTCCAGGCGGACGTCACCGATGAAATTCAGGTTCAGGCCCTGGTCGATGCCTGCATGGAAGCCTACGGGCGGGTCGATGTGCTGCACAACAATATTGGCGGCCAGGGCACCGGGCGCAGTCTCGACTCCATCACAATCGAGGACTGGAACGCGACCTTTACCCGCAACGTGACCACCGCCATGCTGACCTGCCGCGCGGTCGCGCCCATCATGGAAAAACAGGGCGGCGGCGCCATCGTCAATATCGCCTCCATCGCCGGCATACGGCATCTCAACGTACCGACCGCGGTCTATTCCGCCACCAAGGGCGCCATGATCGAATTCACCAAGAACATTGCCATTCAGCTCGCCGGCAAGGGCATCCGCGCCAACTGCGTGCTGCCCGGCTATATCGACACGCCGTTCATCCTGCGCATGGTGAACGGCCGCCCGAGCTATACCTACAAGGGCTACAACAGCGCCGACGACTACCGCGCCGCCCGCGACGCCGTCATCCCGTCGGGCCGCATGGGCACCGGCTTCGACGTGGCCTACGCCTCGCTGTTCCTGGCGTCGGATGAGGCCGAGCACATCACCGGCACCCATCTGGTGGTCGACGGCGGCGTGACGGCCACCGCGCCGGGGGTTTGAGGGCACGGACGCGAGGGGGGGGCTAAGAAATTTCGAGGATCAACCCCATGCAAAGTAGAACGGAACCAGATTGTTGATATAAAAGAACAATTTTATTCACCAAATCGATACAAAATTGCGCACAACAGCCGCCCGATGCGCGCCCTCGCGCAGAACCGTCGCGTGTGGTTGAAATTGAACGGGAATTCGCCCTTCACCCGCCAAAAATTAGGGCGTCGTGATAAGAATTAGTTTCCTTTGACTCGCTCCCACCAGATGCGATTGCACTGCCCCTTCGACGCGTGAGCTAAATCCAGCCTAATTAAAATTAAAAAGGGCCGGCGAATGCCGGCCCTTTCTCGTTAGATTAGAACGTCGGATCAGGCGGCGATTTCGTATTTGTCGCGTTTGACGCCGATGAGGTTCTTACCTTCGACGCGGATCAGGCGGGTGTCACCGTCGCGGCGCGGCGAATGGAGCGCGCCTTGCTGGTAGTAGTGCGCGACGCCGGGGGTCAGGGAGTATTCGCGGACTTTCTTGACCTTGCCGGCATTTCCGTCCTGGGGTTTTTCGACGCATTCCCAGTCGGTCATGATGGTCTCGCCCACCGCCTGGCCGTAGATCGCCCAGCTATCGGCGTGATCGTGCGGGTTGCTGCCCTTGGGGCCGTTATAGGTGTGCGCCAGGATGCAGAACTTGAAATCCGGGTCCTCGTAAAGGACGTGGCGTTCTTCCTGGCCGGGATTGCCGAAATGCTTCGCGACGAAATCCTTATCGGCGCAGGCCTTGGCGACGAAATCGCGCACTTTTTCGCGGCCCTTGTCACCGGAGTCTTTGGCCATCGCGGCGTGGCAATCGGCGGAAAGCTGTTCGAGCGTGTATGCCATGATCGATTCCTTCTCTCTCAATTGGTCTCTCAATTTGAAGTCGCGTCCGTAATTATGCCATGCGCGGCCATGGTCGGAAACAGGCATTATCCATCGGGCATTTCCGCCAGCAATGCTTCCGTATCTTCGATAGCGAGCCGCACCAGCGGATCGTCCCGGTTCATCGAGCGCAACATCTCGAGATGCGCTTCGAGGACGCTCCGTCCGGCGCCGGTCGGTGGCGACAGGAAACAGGGTTCGGTCATCGTTCACTTAGCGAAAACCTTCTTCAGCAGCTCCGTGGTCCGCTTGGCGGGGTTTTCGCGGATCGCGGCTTCCTCGCGGCCAAGATAGAGGAAAACGCCGGAGATCGCCTTGTCCAGAACGTGCTGGGTCAGGTTGGCCTTGGCGTCTGGCACGAACGGAATCGATTTGTACTGGCCGATCATTTTGTCATAGGCCGCGATGGCGCCCACCTGCGCAAGCTGGCCGTCGACGATCGGCTTCATGTCGCGCGCGAGCGGCGCCGACATCTTGCCCCGGAAATACTGGGTCGCCGAATCTTTCGGCCCATCCAGAATCTTCTTCGCGTCATCGATGGACATCTGGGAAATGGCATGGCCGAACAACTTGCTGGCCTTGGGCACGGCTGCTTCGGCGGCGCGGTTGAGCTTCAGCTCCAGATCGTCGACCAGCGAACTCATGCCAAATTTACCGAGCATCGACTGGACGGTCTTGAGCGAGCTCGGCAGGGGAATATGCACGTCGGAGGCCTTGTTGAACCCATCCGCCTTACCCAGTGTCCCCACCACCCGTTCAGCGCCCACCTTAAGGGCCTCACGCAGACCACTGGCAATCTCACCGGAGGTAAGAGCTTTCACAGTCGCCCCGCCGGAGTCGCCGCCGAGGCTTTTCAAAAAATCCTTGCCGCGATCGAAGAATCCTTGCGATGAAGCGGGCGCCGACAAAAGCATCACCGCGCATAAGGCGGACGAGATGAAAAGGATATGATTGGTTTTCATTAAATGTTCCCTGTCAGGCATCTTATTGTCTCGATTGGCCGTTAACAGCCCGTTGAAAAAGTCGCCGGTGACCGGGATTTACCCCACGGGGAAACATAACGCGGCGAA
>JAQBTY010000158.1 GCA_027624735.1 Pseudomonadota bacterium
CACTGTAAAGGACTTCTGCAGTGCAGCTAAGACCGGAAATCAACGCTTTGAAAGCGGAAGGGGCGACTCTGCCTCGCCGGCTCCGAATTCGCCGCAGCGCCGCCGCCGTCGATTTAGGACAATCGCCGTTTACTAATACCCGCAAGCTCCCCTCACCCTTCCCTCTCGCGAGCGGGAGAGGGTATGTAGACTTGGCGAGACATTGTCGAGCCTAGTCGAAGTGGGTGAGGGGACTTTTTTGAACGGGTCCGCCGCTCCCTGAGCTCACGCCACTGGTGTCCGGTAAGAATTTTGATTGGAATCTCTGGGCTCGCGATGGTCTTCGCCGTTTAACAAAACTGTCATCCCGGACTTGATCCGGGATCCAGAAAACGGCGGAAAACCTGGATCCCGGATCAAGTCCGGGATGACAACAGTGTTTGGGGAAATTAAGGTGCGACGATTGTAAACACCGTTCGCGATTTTGCTGTCTCAAGACAGCAAACGCCTCCGAAGCAGGCGGTTGGCCTACTGCTCAGACTCGCGACAAAATTCCTACCGGACAGTAGTGAGCTCACGCCGTGATATCACGCAGCCTTATCGCGATCCGCCAGCAGCTTGTCGACGGCGCCTTCCACCGCTGTGCCTTTGAAATAATCGGGGTTGAGCCTCGTGGCGAAGGTGACCGGGTTGGTGAACACGAAATCCCGAAAATCTTCCTCGGTCATCAGTTTCTTTTCAACCTGCTCATAGGTCTCGCTCAGGATATCGCCGAAATCGACCACATCCCAATGGCCGAGATCCGATGAGAACATGGCTTTTAGCTTTGCGCCGAGCTTGTTCGCCTTGGTGTTAAAGGCGGTGTAGTTGAGCGAGTCGTCGGCTTCGCAGCCGAAATAGAGATTATTCACGAACAGATCACGGATATCTTCCTTGCAGGTAATACCAAGATGCTTCCAGTCATCGACGAAATCGGGCGTCACGCCAGGCTTCGTGCGGCCGTCCCGCATGAACTCGCCCTTGTTTTCCAAAAACCGTTCCGGCGTGTGGTACTTGTTGCCGTAGAGATCGAAAATTTCCGCCGACATCTCGACGTCCCACTTGGCGGGGTCGTGCATTTCGAGAAGCTGGTCGAGGTTCCGCTTCTCCCAGAATTCGAAAATATCGTTATAGAGCGCGACCGCCCACCAGACGCCGCCTTCGAGGAAGCCGAAATTGAGTTCCGGAAACCGGCGCGTCACGCCTGACATGAACAGGGCGCGGGTCGCCGCGTGACCAGCCGTCGCGAACAGGCCGAGGCGGTTGAATACGTAGTTCGAGGGCGAGCCGTGGGTGCCGCCGTAATTGATGCTGTGGCCCGCCGGCGCGACCTTGAGCTCGACACATTTTGCCCAGAACGGATCGTAATCGTACGGGCTGTCGAGCGTAAGCGACGTCCAGTGCCGCGAATAATCGGCCAGTTCCGGCGCCTTGGCGACGACCTCGGGATGGGGGCGCATTACCTCGTTGCAAGTCATCGCCGCCTGCATGCCGAGTTCCGTCACCGCGAACTCCAGTTCGGCGATGGCTTCGTCCGGCGTATGCATCGGGATCAGAGCGGAAGGCCGCATCCTGTGGGAGACATCCTTGAAGATTTCCGCGTTCATCATGTTGAGCGCACGCGAGGCCGCGGCCCGCACCTCGTCATCGGGCATGACCTGTATGCGAAAGCCATATGTACTGTAAAGGGTACAGAAATCGACGCCGGCTTCGTCCAGCCGTTTCTCATAAAGCCTCGGCAGCATCGTGGTCAGCCGGTCGATGGTATGGTTCCCGGTATGGGCGGGCCAGAAGTTGGACTTAGCCTGGATCGGACGCGATTCCTTCAACGCCTTTTCGAAACTCTTGACGAGACTGGATCCGCCCACTTGCTTGAGAAAGTCCGGCAGAACGAAAGCACACTCGATAATGTGGGCATCGCCATCGACCACCGGATGGTCGAGCCGGGCACGTAATCTGGATGACTCCGTCGATTTAACAGTGTAGCCGCTCATATCGGTCTCCCGCCCCTGTATATTGTTGTTCGCGTCAAACGACTGGCGCGCCGCCGCGCACCGTTATACGGCGCATCATTCTCCGTTGCGATGGATCGAAATCGGTGCGCGCATGGATGGAGCACCGGTTATCCCACATCATCAAATCACCGACCGTCCATTTATGCTCATAAATAAACCGCGCTTGCTCCATATGATCAAACAAGAAAGTCAGCAACTCGCCGCTTTCAACCGCATCCATCCCTTCGATACTGATGGTCATCAGGCGGTTGATGAAGAGCGCCTTGCGCCCTGTCTCGGGATGGGTGCGGACCACAGGATGCGCCCAGCGCGGCGCATCGGGGTTCAGCGTGCCCGGGCGGACAGTCGGATCGCGACGGTAATCATAGTAATTAAGCGCCTTTAGCCCGTCGATACGCCGCTTGACGTCGCCGGGCAGCGTTTCATAGGCCGTGTAGCAATTGGCGAACAGCGTATGCCCGCCTTCCTTCGGCACCTCCATGGCGTAGAGGATCGTCGCGTCGGCGGGCACTTCGTAATAACACTGGTCATAGTGAAAATACATTTCACCATTTTCGAGCGCGGTTACCTTTCCGGTATCCCGCACATTGGTGATCAGCATGATGCTCGGATGCCCGGCATCCTGCGCCCTGGCGGACCGCACAATTTCCAGCTCGCCGAAATTGCGGCAAAACCGCTCCTGATCCGTCTCGGTCAGAGTCTGGCCCGGAAAAACGACGATGACGTTTTCGAGCCATGCCCGCCGCAGGGCGGCCACGGTTGCGGCATCGAGATACTGGCTCAAATCAATACCGCCTATTGTGGCGCCCAGCGCGCCGCTTAGCGGTGAGACCTTAAAAGGCAACACATCGGCAACCATCGGCATCCTGTTCCTCCAAATCGTCGCATATCCTGCGCGCCGGCGTCATCGGGGCCGCACCCCTTGCATCGCGCAGGCAACGTGGCCCAGCCCTACGCCGCCAAAGGCCGGTAGCCGGGATAGCGGTCTGAAACATCGATGTTGTAGACCTTGCGCGCATTCTCTCCGAGGATGTTGCGCTTGGCCTTCTCGTCGAGGAACGGCAAATCGTAGATCGTGGTCGGCAGTTCCATGTCCCAATGCGGATAATCCGAGCCGAACAGCAGTTGCGTTTCCGCCTTGATCACCTTGAATGTCGATTCCAGCAGAGACAAATCGTTCGGCATTTCCATCGGCTGCGTCGTGTAATACATGTCCTGGATGTACTCGCTCGGCAGCTTCTTGAGGCCGGGGCATTCGGACGAGCGCATGCGGTAGTCGTTGTCGAGCCGCTGCGCCACCCATGGCACCCAGGCGAGGCCGGATTCGGTCCACACCATCTTGAGTTTGGGGAAACGCTCGTTCAGGCCGTTCATGATCCAGTTACAGACATGCAGGACGTTGAACAGCGAAAAACCCAGCGCATGCATAACGACGAACGGCTCACCCAGCCGCATGAACGGATCGTTGGCGTTGAACCCGCTATGCAGCGCGATGGGCTTGCCCATTTCCTCGATCAGCGCATAGGTCTTCATAAAGGCGTTATCGTGAATCCGGTTATAGCGAACCGACGACACGTGGAAGCCGGCGACACCGGGTTCATCGCCCATTTCCCGCACCATCCTGTAGGCCTCGTCCGGGGCGCCGAAGGGAAGCTGTACCAGCACCTTCACCCGGTCCGAGCCCTTGCCGATCTTTTCGATCAGCCAGCGCGAATAGGCGCGGCACAGGGTGGCTTCCATCTTGGGCGATTCGAGCCCCGCCGACAGCAGGCCAGTCGGAAACAGGACGGAATAATCCGTGCCCATGGCGTCCATGAAGCGATGGGTCAGATGAATGTCGCGATGCTTGCCGTCGCTCGGCGTCTGCTCCAGCGGGCGCAACGGATAGCGGGTGATGCGACCGCCCATGGGCTGGCGGGTGCCGCCCCCCGAGAGCAGAAAGCGCGGGTTCGACCTGGCTTCCTGACGAATTGATTCATCATCGATGAATTCGGCGATTTCGGCGATGGACTCCGCTTCGTAATGGTGCGCGTCACAATCGATGATGGGAAAATCGGTAAAATGCCGCGCGTCGCGGATTCGCGCCGCATGTCCCAGCATCTTGTCGGTACTGTAGCTGTCGAATTTTTCCTTGCGCAGGGGATCGCTTGTTGGCAGTTCCATGAGACCTCTCCATTTTCATTCGTCACTCGGTCCGGGACGAAATCGGTTCGAAATATATCGCCTCCAGCGGCGTCGCAATCTCGGGTGCCGGCACCACCACTACGCCGCCGGCCGGCAATTCACGCGGCGTCAGGTAATGGCGTTGACGACATCGACCTGCGCGTGCGGTGTGACGCCCTTGACCCAGATTCCCTGGATGTTCTCGCGGAAAATTTTCGGCATCGGCCGCGCATGGACATCGTCGTTTAGCCACAACCGGTACAAATGACGCTTGCGTTCCGCCTCGGGCCAGTCCTCGAACGCGTCGCGCGAATGCAGCACGACATGGTTATGCAGAATGTTGATATCGCCCGGCCGGACGTCGATCCGGACCGAGACCTGCTGGGCGATGTCGCGGAATTTCTCGAAGGCTTCGAGCCGTTTGGCGGTATATTTAGGCACGCCGGGCACGGCCTGCGACTTCATGATGTGGGAACTCGCGCCCTTGGCGGTAAAATACTCCTCATGGAAATTGAACACGGCGAGGTCGTACCAGGGCTTTTCTCCGGGCGATATTTCGCCGTGAAGTGACCAGTGGCTCGGAGCAGTCAATTCCGGAACCAGGTAGGGACATTGCTTGAGCATTTCGTTATAGACCGTCACCGAACTCGCGATCCGGCTCGCCCCGCCCGACTTTGCCTGCCGCAGGCAAAACAGCACCACGTAATCGCACTGATCGGCGTGGAAACCCATCCGGTCGTTGGTCAGGTAACCGCGGGTCATGGGGTCGCTGTAATCGCCGCCGAGGTCCTTGATGTGACCGAGCAAATCGCCCTTGGCGTTCTGCGACAGGGCGCGCCCCAGATAGGCGCCGATGCCCCAATAGGCGGCAGCCGACTGTGCCTTGGTCCAACGGTCAACCGGCATGCCGCGTATCTGCACGAAGCCCAACCCTTCCTGCAACTCCCGTCTCATCGCCTCGATGCCAGCGCTGAAAGTCGGCAGCGGAAAATCCTTGCGCGCAATATCGACGATATCGAAGCCTTGCTTTTCGACCGCCCCCACCGCGGCATCGATTTCGGCGATCTCTGCGTCACTCAGCACGTATCGCTAGGTCTCGGTGGCCGTGATGTCGTTCGGATACCATCCGGCGGGATCGACCACGGCTTCCATGGCAGCCGCTGGTTCCCGGGGGCCGGCTATATGCCTGAACGGATTGGTCGTCATGATGAGCGTCCTCCGTCAAAATCCCGAATGTGGGCCTTATATAATAACTGATTATTCCACAAATTTAATGGGGTTATATGTGGCAAGGTGTCGCGGGGCGGTCCAGCGGGCGACTTGCTCATCATCGTTGCCGGACGTAAGTTGCCGGGCATGATTACTGATCAAGGGAGACTGTTAGCGTGGCGAATAAGGACCTGAGAGACTGGATTGGCGAGCTGGACGCCGCGGGACAGTTACAGACCATCAATGGCGCGGACCGGGAAGAGGAAATCGGCGCCATCGTCGATATTTATATGCGCAAGATGACCAACCCGGCGGTCATGTTCGACGATATCCCGGGGTACCCCAAGGGTCATCGGGTCATCGCCAACATCCTGACATCGGTGCCGCGCATCAACATCGCGCTGGGCGAGCCGATCGACAAGACCGAGGTGGAGCTGGTCGATTACTGGCGCAAATACATGAAGAACCAGCCGTCGATCCCGCCCATCGAGGTCAATGGCGGCCCGTTGCTGGACAATGTCTTCGAAGGCAAGGATGTGGACATCACCACCATCCCGACGCCCAAATGGCACGAACATGACGGCGGCTATTTTATCGGCACCGCCTGCATGGTGGTGATGAAGGACCCGGATTCAGGCTGGATCAATTACGGCGCCTACCGCGTTCAGGCCCACGGGCCGGGCGTCGCCTCGCTGATGACGTCGAAGGGCAAGCACGGCGACATCATCCGCAACAAATGGCATGAACGGGGCGAACCCTGCCCCATCGCCGTTGTCGCGGGCATGCACCCGGCCCTGTTCATGGTGGCGGGGCTCGAGATGCCCTATGGCAAGAACGAATATGATTGCGCCGGCGGGCTGCTGGGCGAAGGGGTTGAAATCATCAACATGCCGAAGACCGGGCTGCCGGTTCCGGCCAATGCCGAGATCGCGTTCGAAGGCTACATTTATCCCGACGACCGGATAGACGAAGGGCCGCTTGGCGAATGGACCGGCTATTATGCGGGCGGCGCGACCACGCAACCGGCGATCCGTATCGAGACCTTCATGCATCGCAACGACCCGATCCTGATGGGCGCGATCCCCGCCGTCCCCCCCAATGACGACACGTTCTATCGCGGCACCTATCGCTGCGGCGCGGTGTGGAACCAGCTGGAGGCCGCGGGCATCCCCGAGGTCAAGGGCGTCTGGGCGCATGAGGCCGGCGGCAGCCGCATGTGGCTGACCGTTTCCATCAAAACCATGTATGGCGGCCATTCGAAACAGGCCGGTCTGATCGCCTCGCAATGCCACGCCGGCGCCTATGCCAACCGCTGGGTGATCGTGGTCGATGACGATATCGACCCCGCCAACCTCAATGACGTGATCTGGTCCATGTGCACGCGGTGCGACCCCAAGGACAGCGTCGACGTGCTCAACGGCTGCTGGAGCACCCATCTGGATCCCATGAGCTACAGCCACGAAGACCCGCGCAATTCGCGGGTGGTGGTGGATGCCTGCATCCCGTTCCGGCGCAAGGACAGTTTCCCCATCGTCGCCCGCAATTCAAGCGATCTGGACGACCGGATTTTCAAGAAATTTGGCGATAAACTGCCGAGGGCCTGAGCATGGACAACCCCCTTTATCTCAAGAACCGCTGGTATGTCGCCGGCCTGTCAGGCGACGTGACCGACAGGCCGCTGGGCCGCCGCCTGCTGGACGAACCGGTTGTTTTGTACCGGATGGCTGATGGCACGCCCGTCGCGCTGGAGGACCGGTGCTGTCATCGCCAGGCGGCGCTGTCGCTGGGCGATATCGAAGGCGACAATCTGCGCTGCGGCTATCACGGGCTGCTGTTTGACGGCTCGGGTCGGTGTATCGAGGTGCCAAGTCAGAAGGCTATCCCGCCCGGCGCCCGGGTGAAGTCGTATCCGACGCAGGAAAAGCAGGGGTTTCTGTTCGTCTGGATGGGCGATCCGGAAAAAGCCGCCACCGTCTCTCCCTACGAACATTCCCACCTCGACAGGGACGGCTGGACGACCCAGAACGCGCAGTTTTACGCGAAGTGCAATTACCGCCTGCTGATCGACAATCTGCTGGACGTCACCCATCTCACTTACGCCCATAAATCGACCATCGGCTCTGCGGGCGTGACCGATGCCGCGGACGTGAAGTACGAACGCGATGGCGAGAAAGTCGCCATTGACCGCTGGATGATGGATATCGCCCCTGCCCCGGCGCACGTGCAGGCAACAGGGTTTAACGGCAATGTCGATCGCTGGCAACGGATCGAATTTACCCCGCCCGGCTTCGTCTGGCTCAAAGTCGGCATTGCAAAGGCCGGCACCGGTGCGCGCGACGGCGATCTGTCCGGCGCCCTGATGAACAGGCACACCCTGCATGTGGTCACGCCGGAAACGCCGACCACAAGCCATTACTTCTGGGTGAATATGAACGAGACATCGGTATCGCCGGATCAGGAAAAAATGATCTACGAGCAATCCGTTACGGCCTTCAGGGAAGATTTGGTCATTCTGGAAGCGCAGCAGGAACGCTGGACCGACGCCATCCCGACCATCGACCTCGGCGCCGATGCCGGCGGCATGCAGGCGCGGCGCGTACTGGACGGGTTGCTGGAAGCCCAGACTTAGCGGATTTTAGAAATCCTTCGGCGCGATCTCACCGGTGGCGTCGGCCCAATAGGCGCCTGTCGTCTCGCCCGTCAGCGTGCCCGAGGTGAGCCATTCGCCGGACGCCCTGTGCAGGACGTGGCGCTGCATCTCCCATGCCATGAAGTGGGACGCGCATTCGATGCCGAGGAACACCTTATCGGTGGCGCCGAGAAAACCGAACAGTTCGACATTGGAATCATGGAGCCGGTCATATTCGCCGACCATGACAAGGGTCGGCGTTGTCAGCTTGCCGGCATTCTCCGCATTCCAGCCCCAGTAGGTACGGCCCGGCGCGCGCAGGCATCCCGGCCCCCAACCCGCGCCGACGGAATCGGTTTCCATGCTGGCCGGCCAGATCAAATCCATCATGCCCGGTTCGACCTGGCCTTCGCACCGGATATTCGGAACCCAGCGGACCTCTTCGCCGACCGCGCGGGTCTGGATGGTCAGGGCGATGCCGGGGCCCGGCAGGTCGGCGGGCGGCGCGCTCGGACTGTCAGCAACGAAATTCGACGACGCGAAGATCACCAGCCGCGCGACCTTCTCCGGATGGCGCACAGCATAGGTGCCGGTGCGAATACCGCCGCCGGACCAGCCGATCAGATGGACCCGGTCGATTCCGCGCAGCGCGCGGATGAAATCCACCAGACGATCGATATCATCGGTTTCGGAATCGCTGGTAACCAGATTGAACGGGTACGCCGACGACGACGCTTCGGGCAGCGTGCCCGGAACCAGAATCGCCTGATCCTCGGCGCCCAAATTGCGCGGATCATCCATCAGCGGCCGGCTCGAATAGCCATAGCCGGTCATATCCATGGCAAACACGTCGAACCCGGCGCGGGCCAGCGCCGCCATCCAGCTATAATCCTTATGGTCGAAATCGAACGCCATGGTGCCGGGCCAGTAGCCGCCATGGACCATCAGCACGACACCCTTTTCAGAGGCAGGGCTATCCGCCGCGTCCCGGCGAATTTTTTCGCGCACGAAAAGCCGCACGGTTTCGCCCGCGATGGCGGGTACCGTGGAAACATGATCGACATGGCGGTCGATCGTGACCAGATCGCCGGTCAGGATCCGTGAAATTTCAACCACGGGAAGTTATAGCCCGCCTGTGGCGCCCTACTTGCCCAGTGACCGGATAAGCGCGGTGAGTTGATGGCGCACATTGGGGTCGGCGATACGGTAATAGGCGCGAACGAGTTCCAGTGTCTCCCGCTTGTTGAGCGGATCGGGTTCGGCGGGCGGCGAGGATTGGCTGGGTCGTTTACCCTCCGAGAAATCCTCGAAAAAATAGCCTGGCAAAACGTCCAGAATTCGGCTGATGTCGGACAGCCGGCTCGCGCTTACACGATTGGAGCCTTTTTCGTATTTCTGTACCTGCTGGAAGGTGATCCCCAGTTCTTCGGCGAGGCGTTCCTGTGACATGCCCATGAGGATACGCCGGCCGCGCACACGATTGCCCACGGCAACATCGACCGGGTGGGGTCCTTCGAACTTGAACTGAATGGATTTAGATCTCGGTTTATTAGCCATCTTCTCCAACCTGCCAATCTGGGCGCGTCACGTTGCACGCACGCAGCCGCTTTTCAAGGTG
>JAQBTY010000159.1 GCA_027624735.1 Pseudomonadota bacterium
CGCCGTCAACCCGGACGATACCACGCGCCTTGCTCAAACCATCCGACCACCGTGAATAATCCGGGTTAATTTGATGACCAATCTGGAACGCGCCTATGAATGGGACATCAAGACCCGTATCGCCGACCAGAACCTGAACCCTGCCTTCGTCAAACCCGCCCCGACCGATATGAACGAAGGGGTGGTGTATGAGCAGCACGGAATCAGGGTTGCCGCCATCAAGGTCAATCATGGCAAGAAGATCGATCCCTCCTTTGGCTACCGCATCGATTATGACGGCCGTACCGTGGTGCTTTCGGGAGACACGAAATACAGCCCCAATTTTGTGAAAGGCGCCAAGGGTGCTGATCTAATGATTCACAGTGTTGCCTCGATCGCGAAAAAACTTCTGAAGAAATCAAAGGTCATGCGGGCGATCCTGACCCATCATTCCGAGCCCGAGGACACTGCCAAAGTGTTTAACGCGGTGAAGACAAGGCTCGCTGTATATTCCCACCTGGTTCTCTATGGCGGGCAAAAACCCAAGGACATATTGAACCGGGCGCGCAAGACCTATGCCGGCCCCCTGCTGGTCGGTCACGATCTGATGACCATCAATGTGGCGGCGGACAAGGTCTCGGTCGTCAAAAAATAACGGACGCCAACGTCCCGATCTTAAACGCTGCCAGACGGTTTGAATGTCGCGCCAACGCCGCCTATTCTCTTTTTTCTAAAGTCGAAAAAGTATTTGGGGAGGCAAAGGCATCATGGCCGCAAAGAGAACAACCGGTATTGTCGGCGGGGTGTGCATGGCCCATGCACCGCAATTCTTCACCCTGCCCGATAGCGAGGACAAGAAGATTGTCGCGCGCGTCAAGCGACTGGCCCAGGCTAACGGCAAGCGGCTGAAGGCGCTGAAGCCCGATGTCTACGTGACCATATCCAACGATCACGCCAATCAGTTCGTTCTCCATTGCGTGCCGCCGTTCGCGCTGCATCGCGGAAATGTCGCGACCGGAACTTTCGCCGGTCGATCGTTTTCCCATAAGATCGCCAGCGATGAAGCAACCGAGGTGATCCGCTATCTCTATGAGGAAGGCTTCGATGTTTCCTACACCTCGACGGCGGAGATCGAATATTCGCTCGGAATCCCGCTGTCTTTTCTGGGCATCGACGGCCCGATCATGCCCATCTTCGTCAACGCCTATGTGCCGCCGCAACCCCGCATGGAGCGGTGCTATGCGTTGGGGCAGGCGATCAACCGGGCGCTGAAGGCGCAGGGATTGCGCGCCGTGGTCATCACCAGCGGCGGCATGTCGCATTTCCCCGGTACCGACCGCTACGCCAAGCCGGATTTGGCTTTTGATCGCAAAGTGCTCGCGGAACTCGAAACCGGCAATTTGCGGTACCTGCTGTCGCTCGACGAAAAACGCATGGACGATACGGGAAATATAGAGCTGCGCTGCTGGGGGCTCGCCGCCGGCATGCTGGGTGAACGCAAACCGGATATGATGTCTTTCGACCCGAGTTGGCATCACAACTACGCGACGCTTGCCTGGTGGAGCCAGCCCACCGGAAAGGAAAAACCGTTCAAACCCCATTATCCCGCCATCGCGCCCGACCGGCTGGATCTGTCGATCATCCTGCATCGGCTCGCCAACGATGCGGCGGAACGCGATCGCTACACCGCCGACCGCAAGGCCTACGTAGCGGCCCTCGATTTATCAAAAAAGGAAAAATCGGCGCTGCTGAATCTGAAAGACGCGGAAATGGTCGCCATGGGCGTGCACCCCTTCATGTCCTTCATGGCGCGCCTGCATATCGAACGGGCTGCCAAGAAGACATAAAGAGTTGGGCGGATCTCACACCCGCCCCTACGTCGATTTCATCGCAATGTGGTGCCGTGTAGGGGCCAGTCTGAGACCGGCCCGCTCAGATCGGCACGGCCATGGCCTCGAAAGGGCTGTCGCAGTTGATCAGGTGGACGCGCTTGAGGCGAATACGGAATGTCTCCCCTGCCCGCTCCAGCCGGTGATACTGGCGGCCGGAAAAATGGCGCTGGATATCGAGCCGGCATTCCGACATGAGCATGGAAGAGCTGACCAGATAAACACCCGCGGTCTCGTCCGCTTCCTCGACGATCACATTGCTCACCATATGGTTGGTGCGCGACGGCGGGGTCTGGATATGGATACGGGGATGACGCAAGCGGTCGATCCTGGTTTTCATCAACTCCCGGTCATCGAAAAACAGAGAAGCCGTTTTATAGGGATCCGCCTGGTTCGGCGTCGACGGTATCCAGTAAAGCCCGTCCTCGGTAAATAAATTCATCCAGTCTTCAAAGCGCCTATCATCCAGCAGGCGCCCCTCATGGATCAGGAACAGCTCGAACTGTTCGCGGTCTATACCGGCAACGCCGCCCGGCTCAGTGGCTTGGGGAAGGCTGAGACCGTCCATCAGGCGTCACACATGTACTGGCGCCAGGCATCGTACTGGGCGCGGATGACCATCTCGTGCATGGCGGATTCGGTGGTCGCGTTGTAATGGCCGTCGGCCTTTTCCTCTCCCATGCCGCGGGAGATATCGATCCAGTCCGATTGCTCGCTGCGTAAGCCCAGCTGGGTGCGGCGGAACGATTCAAGATCATCGGTCTGCACGAACGAGGCCGCCGAATGGGTCACGTTAAGCAGGCGGATATTGCCGAAATTCATGCTGTCCGGGGCGCCTTTGAGCCTGACCGGATAGACCGTTACCTCGGTTAGATCCACCGCGACCGGCCTGATTACCCTGATATGGATGTTGAGCCCCATGATCGATGTGTTGGGGTAAAGCAGCGAATTATGGAATTCGGGGGTGAGAATTTCCTCCATTCGTTCCCGCCCGACCTTGGCCGCCAGCGCGTCCTTATAGGCATCATAGGCGGGGCTGGAGCGGCCCTTTTCATTGAGTTCCGTATTGCTGGTCCAGCCATGGCCGAAATTGACCACGAAAGACCGTCGCCCTTTCCAGACATCGGCGGTTTTATCGGTCTTTTTGTCGTCGATGACCTTGGCGCCTTCCTTGTCCCCTTCCCGGCGCGAAAACTGTTCGCCCTTTTTGTTGACGGTCGAAGCGTGGCTATAGGGCACGTGATAGGAATCCAGCACATTTTCGACCTGAAGCTTCCAGTTGCCGCGGAAGAAATAACGATGCATGCCGGCATCGAGCAATATTTCGCCATCCGGCGCGCGATCCACCAGATCGTCTATATTGGCCTTCATGGGCCCCAGAAAATCATCGAAGCTGGGCCCGCCCTCGGCCAGATTGGCGAAGATGAACCCGCGGTACCGGCCGGTCTGCGCCACACTGGCGAGGCTGAATTGCGTCTTGTCGAAATCCTTGGCGGCGCCTTCCGGCATGGAGACATCGATCAGGCTGCCATCGGTGTCGTAGGTCCAGCCGTGATAGAGGCAGGTCAGTGCCTTGGCATTGCCACAGGGCTCGTTGCAGACCTTGGGTCCGCGATGGGCGCAGCGGTTCAACAGGACGTGGCTATTGCCGTCCGAATGGCGAATCAGGATGACCGGCTGGCGGCCGATTTCCGTGGTGATGTAGTCGCCGGGATTGGGAACCTGGCTGTCGTGGCCAACAAAAATCCAGGTGCGGCCGAAGATCCGGGACATTTCCAGCTCGAATATATCCGGATCGGTATAGACACGGCGATGAACCCGTCCGGGCTCGACCAAACCGCTGATCTCATCAGGTGTGCCGTCAAACATTGGTGATCCTTTGAGGCTATAAATCTTGGGTGCCGGGAGTCTGCCCCAGCCCTTGATCATCGTCAAGAAATAGCAGGTCGATTGGCTGGAACGCTTTGAATTGGCTGGCTAAAGGACTATCCTCCGCGAACTTTCAAACTTCCCGGGAGAGAATGGATGGGGCGCCTCGCGGCCTTTCCGGCGCAGGAGATCAAGGTGATCGGGCTCATCAGCTTCGGCCATATGATGAGTCACTTCTTTTTCTTCGTCATGCCGCCGCTATACCTGTCCCTGCAGCAGGAATTCGATGTCAGCTATGCGGTTCTGGCGCTGCCCATGTCTGCCTATGCGCTGGCGGCCGGCATCACGCAGACGCCGGTGGGTTTCCTGATCGACCGGATCGGAGCCCGAAAACTACTGATCCTGGGTTCGGGCATTCAGGGCCTGTCGGTCGCGGCGATCGGGTTTACCGACACGTTCTGGCAGTTGATGGTGCTGTATACCATCACCGGCATCGCCAACACCGTGTTTCATCCCGCCGATTATGGAATCCTGTCGGGCTCGGTCGCCAAGGAACGGCTGGGACGTGCCTACAGTATGCATTTGTTCAGCGGGAACCTCGGTTGGGTGCTGGTGCCGGGTGTCATGATTGGTCTTACCGCGCTGTTCGACTGGCGCGCCGCCTTTATCATTGTCGGGATGGTCGGTTTCGTCTTTGCGCTCGTTGTCTGGGCCATGTCTGGCAATTTGAGTGAAGAGGTCGCCGACCGCGATAAGGACGCGGCCAGATTGGATCACGATTCCCACAGCGTGAGACAAGGCCTCCGCCTGCTGATGTCTTATCCGATCATGATGTGCATGTTGTTTTATGTCATGCTCACCATTGGTTTCACTGGCGTACGGTCCTTCATTGTCGTAGCCCTCAACCAGCTTTACGGCATGTCGGAAATACTCGGCAATACCATCCTGACGGGATTTATGGCGGGCAGTGCGGCCGGTGTCCTGGTCGGGGGAATGGTCGCCGATCGCTATGGCCCCCGTATCGCAACGGCAATTGCCACTTTGGTCAGCGCTGGAATCATGCTGATTATCGTCGGGTCATACCAACTGCCGGCAGCAGTCATACTGATCGCGATCACGCTGTCCGGCGCCTTGCAGGGCGTGCTGCTGCCGAGCCGTGATCTACTGATCCGCGCCGTTACGCCTCAGGGGTCCATGGGGAAAGTTCTTGGGTTTCTCACCACCGGCATGATGCTGGCCGCGGCGGCGGTACAGCCGGTATTTGGCTGGCTCATGGACATTCAGGAACCGCGGTGGGTGTTCTGGCTGAGCGCTGTCTTTGTGGTCGGCGGGCTATTCTGTTTTGCCGGTGCAAGCAGCACCACCGAGGAAAAGCAGCCGGCATGAATTTTTGACGCCATGACGATGAATATCTTCAGGAAGATAGCCGCCATGGCCGGCGCCGGCATGATGGTGCTGCTGATCGCCCCACCGCCGGCATCCGCCGCGAGAATTTCCGATTTCTTCAAGGGGAAAGTCGTTACAATTCAGGTGGCCTTCGAGCGCGGTAGCGGCTTTGACCGGTATTCCCGTGTTCTGGCGAAGCATTTGAGCCGACATATACCCGGTAACCCGGCGGTAATGGTTGAAAACACTCCCGGCGCCGACAGTATTCACCTCGCCAATCTGGTTTATCATTTCCTGCCACAGGACGGCACGGTGATTGCCAGCATCGCGCCTGGCACGGCTATCGCGCCGTTATTTGGCGATAAGCAGAGCAAATTCGACGGCAGTAAATTCAACTGGCTTGGGTCCATGAATAACGCCGTCAGCGTATGCGCCGTCTGGCATACGGTGCCAGTCATATTCTGGCAGGATCTGTTGGACCGCGAGACCGTCATGGGGGGCATCGGCGCTATATCGGACAGCAGCATTTACCCGCTGGTGCTGAACAACATTTTTGGCACCCGGATGAGGCTGGTCAGGGGTTACCCGAATGATGGCTACATTAGCTCTGCGGTTGAGCGGGGCGATCTGGACGGGCGCTGCGGCTGGCCCTGGTCTACCCTCAAAGCAAGCAAAGCCAAGTGGCTTGAGAAGGGGAAAGTAAGGATCCTCCTGCAGATGTCCCTGATGAAACATCCGGCGCTGCAAGACACCCCCTTGATCCTCGATTTTGCCAGAACCAAAAGGGATTTACAGGTCTTGAAACTGACCTACGTTGGCAAGCTCTTGGCACGGCCCTACCTGGTAGGGCCGAAAGTACCCAGGAAGCGGGTGTCTGCCCTGCGAGGCGCGTTCAACAAGACCCTGACCGACAAGCGCTTTCTGGCGGATGCCGAGGACCAGAAGCTCGACCTCGCCTGGGTCGATGGACCGACCGTGCAGAAGGCGGTCGCCGAGATATATGGTTTTCCTGAAGACGCAATCGCCGCCGCCGAGAAGGCGTCGAAGGACCGTTCCAACACTCAGATATCCAGAGCGGTCATTCCGATCGAGGCCGCCGAAGGCAAGATCATGGAACTGCGGGACGGCGGCCGCAGTGTTTCCTGGGCGGGCGAGGGAAAAATCGGCGAGGTTCAAGTCAGCGACCGTCGAACAAAAATTATCATAGAGGGACAGAAGGCCAAACGGTCCGCCCTCCAACTCGGGATGAGTTGCAAAATCACTTATAGAGCGTCGTCAGCCAGAAAGATCGACTGCCAGTAGGCTAGAGCCCTATAAATCAGTCGGCGGTACGTAGTCCAGCTGTTCCTTGGTGGCCTCGCTGGGCGGCATCTTCACGGTCTTCTGAAAAACCATGTGCATGAACAGGAACAGCGGCTTGGCCTTCATTATCAAAACCACCATTTCCTCTTTGTCGTCGTTGAAATGCTGGTGCACCACGCCGTTCGGCACCATCAGCATGTCGCCGGCATCGTAGTCGTGACGGACGCCATCATGGTGGTCGTACCCTCTGCCCCGCATGACATAAAACGCGGCACTGTTCAGGTGCCCATGGTTGACGTTGGTGCCATAGGGCCCAAAGGCTTTTATGTGAGTCTCGATGGATTGGGCAACCGGGGCGTCGGCCGGGTTAATGATCTCTTTGCCATAGCTTTGCGGCCCGCCATGCCATTTATGGTCCCGGCTAGGGTAAACCCGCGGCACATCATAAACCTGCCCCATCATTTCACCGTAGGTGCCTTCAAGCGCGCGGACAAACGTGCGCTTCTTGGTCCAGCGCGCCCAGTCGGCGGCGGGCCTGTTATGGCCGGGGCCGGCCCCGCTTTCGGCGGTTTCGGTATTCTGCGTCGTGTCGTCCATCGAGGATCCCTTGGATCAAAGAATATGACAGCAAATCTACCCCCGGCCACAAAACCTGTCAAAGCAAGGATCGCGGGGTCAGACACTAAAAAGGGGACACGCGGCCCCCTTCTCTGTCAGCCTGGCTGAGCGTTCTCAAAAGTCTTCGGGCGGCTTGTAGTCTTCCCACCCCGGCACCGGTTCCTGCGGCGGCATGCTCGCGCTTTTCTGAAACAGCATGTGCATGAACAGAAACAGCGGCTTAGCCTTCATGATTATGGTGACCAGTTCATCCGTATCCGACGAGTTGAAATGCTGATGAACACAGCCATTTTCCACGATCATGCAATCGCCGGCTTCGAACGGCAGTTTTTCGCCATCGTGGATGTCGTAGCCTTCGCCGCGCATGACATAGAAGACGGCGCTGTTCATGTGGCCGTGTTTCTTGTTGTAGCCGCCCGGCGCAAAGGCATGAATATGGGTCTCGATGGATTGGGCAATATCGACGCTCATGGGATTAATGACCGGCTTGCCGTAGCTTTGCGGTCCGCCTTCCCATTTGAAATCACTGGTGTGGTATACGCGCGGTTGTTCCTTGACCATGTTCTGCAAATGGGCATAGGTACCCTCCAATGCCCGGACGAAGGTGCGCTTCTTGGTATGGCGCGGCCAATCGTATTTCGGCTTGTTATGGCCAGGCTCACCGGGTTCGGTTTTTCCCTCGACCAGATCGATCATCATCTTGTCGTAATCGACGGGTTCCGGCTTACCTTCTGTCTCGTCCACTGTTCTCTCCTTGACTGTACTGTATCCCGGAATGGCCAGATGCCGTGTTAGCAGCCCCCGGTCCAATTCCGCTTAGCTCTCACCGTCGATATTTTTAGCCTCTTCGCCCGCGACAGGATAGTTGAATGTATAATTCATGCCCAATTTAACCGCTTTCCGCTCGGCTTTTATGCCGTTGACGGCGATTTTGGTCCTGCTGCAGTATCGGATACTCCCCTGGTATCCTGATTCTGTTGGGAAGTCTGACAGCAAGACGAACCCTTGTCGACGCCGGCGCGGCCCCAAAACAGGGGGGGCGGCCATGCCCCCTACCCTGCAATGCCGTCAGGAGAGTCCCAGCTGCGTCCGAAAACTGTCGGTAACTTCCTCTCCCGTGGCCAGCCAGACACCGTCGTGACGGCAAATATACTCAAGCCCCCGTTCAAGGGCGGAAATACGGTACGGTAGTCCGACGATAAAGGGGTGCAACGAAATACCCACGACCCGCCCGGATTCCGCGGATTCCCGATACAAGACGTCAAATGCGTCCCGGATCATCTGCTCGAATTCCGCCGGTGAGGCATTCATCTGGTGAAAAGCCTGTAAATCGCTGACGCCCGCGCCGTAGGGCATGGAAACGATTGATTTGCCGTTGATCTCCATGGCCACGGGCTGGTCGTCATTGTCCCAGTCGAACGTGTAGGTACAGCCTTCCCCGGCGATCACATCGAGGGTATTCCAGGTCTGCTGGCGTCCCGGACCGAGCCAGCCCCTTGGCCGTTTACCGCAGAAAGATTCGATTCTGTCCAGGGTGCGGCGTATGCAGTCCGCCCTTTCTTCCTCGGTCTCATAGTCGCTCAGCAATACCGAATTGGTTTCGCCATGCCCCATTAATTCCCAATCCAGTTCGAGGCATTTTTCGACTATTTGGGGGTAGTGGTCACAAACCAGACTGTTGAGCGCCACGGTCCCGCGCATTCCCAGGCGGGCCATGATATCCGCCATGCGGAAAAATCCGACCCGGTTGCCATAATCCCGTCTGCCCCAGGCCGACACATCAAGAATGTTCGGCCGCGCGCCGGGAATTCGCATGTCCAGGGGAAAAAATTCGATATTGGGAACAATAACAAAGGCCACGCGTGCGCCATGGGGCCAAGTCAGCGTCGGCGCTTCATGGATGGGCCGGTAGGGAAAGGGACCGTAGCTTCGAGGTTCCATGTCTGGCAATTTTCCGGTCGGTGGGGTGGCGCATCATACCCTTACCGGGTCTATCTGCAACGGGGTTCTATCCGGGTTACACGCAGGGCAATCGCATATGATTTTTCCGTCGACCGAAGCGCATGGTTACCAACGAATCAAGGTAAAGAATCACTTGGGATAACCGATGTGCGTGCTTCGAGACACTGGCGTTGCCTGCTCCTCAGCATGAGGAACTATCTTACTTAATGCCATCGAAGATTTACCTCATCCTGAGGAGCGCCCAAAGGGCGCGTCTCGAAGGACGCACAACGGAGCTGCAATGTGCCTTTGGCAGGGCGTTTCGCCTAAATGCGATTGCCCTGGGGTTACACGGAAGCTGGCATAACGTTCACACCTCCAAAGAATAAAATCTGCACTTCCGGGCCGTCGGCTGTTTAAGCTTCGGCCGTCCGGTATTGGAACTCTGTTGCCCGGGGCGGCTGGCGGCGCGCCCGACTTAGTCGGACCAGGACGAAGCTAAAGAAGGTCAAGTGAATCCAGGGAGCCAACGGGACACCCCACCGAGCCGTGGTGAGACTTATGAACGGCTCAAGCCAAACCGCTGCTAGTGTTGCGATTCCAACGCTTGTTTCCCACGGTTGACCTTTTCGATGATGGAACTGGCTGAAG
>JAQBTY010000160.1 GCA_027624735.1 Pseudomonadota bacterium
CGCGGGCGACCCTTCTAAAGCCTCGGTCATGAAACCGCGCCACAGCCGGGCGGGCAATCCTCCCCCCGTTACCTTCTTCATCGGCGTTGAATCGTCGTTGCCGAGCCATACGCCGGTAACAAGCTCAGCGGAAAACCCGATGAACCAGGCGTCACGAAAATCCTGGCTGGTCCCGGTTTTCCCCGCTGCCGGGCGGCGGATGCGCGCCGCCCGGCCGGTTCCGGATTGAATCACCTCGGACAGCATTGACTGCAAGCCGGCGACAATGCGGGGTTCCACCAACCTGTTCGCGCCAGACCCACCACGGCGATACAGCAGCGACCCGCCGCCATCGCGTATTTCGGTGATTCCATAGGGCCAGGCGGGATAGCCACGATTAGCAAGCACCGCATAGGCGCCAGTCAATTCCATCAAACTCACTTCGCTGACGCCAAGCGCGACGCTTGGGTGGGCCTTCAACGGGGCCGTTATCCCAAGGCGCTCCGCGGCCGCGACCACTCTGCGCCGACCAACCTGCTCGGAAATCCGCACAGCGGCGGCATTCAAGGATTGCGCCAGGGCCGCGCGCAAGCTCACGCTACCGCGATACTTGCCGTCATAGTTCCGGGGCCGCCAGCCATCGACGACGACCGGGGTGTCAAACACCGCGGAATCGGGCGTCATGCCGGATTCAAGCCCGGCAAGATAAACAAAGAGTTTGAAAGCCGAGCCCGGCTGGCGCACCGCCTGGGTCACGCGGTTAAACTGGCTCGCGGCATAGCTTTGCCCGCCAACCATGGCCAGGATCGCGCCGTCGGGCGCCAAGGACACCAGGGCGCCCTGATGAACATCAAGCCGACGACCCGAGGTCGTCAGGGTGCGGGACAGCTGATTCTCCCCGATGCGCTGGAGACGCGGTGACAAGGTAGTCCTGACAATCAGATCGCGGTCACTGTGACCAACAAAACCTGCGGCCCGGTCCAGAAGCCAATCGGAAAAATAACGCGCACTGTTGCCTGCGCCGCGGGGAACCAGATGGAGTGGCGCGCGGGACGCGATCTTAGCATCGGCGCGGTCGAGAAAGCCGGTGGCCACCATGTTGTCGAGCACCTGATCGCCGCGCTGCGTCGCGGCTTTGGGGTCGCGAAACGGCGAATAGCGCGATGGCGCCTTGAGCAAGCCGGCGATTACTGTTGCCTGGCGCAAGGATAAAGCCCGTGCCGGCAGGCCGAAATAATGCCTGGCGGCCGCCGCAACGCCATAGGTGCCGGCGCCCAGATAGACACGGTTCAAATAGATCGAAAATATCTGCTTCTTACTGAACCGAGCCTCCATCCAGAACGCGAGCAATAGCTCCTGTATCTTTCGTTTCAAGGACCGTTCGGGCGTCAAAAACAGATTTTTTGCAAGCTGCTGGGTCAGCGTGCTACCCCCCTGGCGAATGCCGCCGGCCAGCAAATTGGCGAAGGCCGCGCGAATGATGCCGATAACATCGATTCCGCTATGATCGAAAAACCGCCTATCCTCAGTGGCGACAATAGCCTGAATCAGGTATGGCGGCACGTCGTCGAACTTGACCGCGCCGGCGTGTAAATCACCATAGGTCGCCAGCACCGACTGGTCCGCGGCCAGCAGCGTGATGCTGGGACGGCGGGACGGTGTTTCAAGTTTTTCGAGATCGGGCAGATCATACCCGTACCAGGCAACCAGACCGCCTACGCCAATCATGACCCAGATAAAGGCCACCGCCGTCCGGCGTAGCGCCGTCGCCCACCAGCGCCGCTTTGGCGCAGGTGGGGATTTATTGCGCGCCTTATCAGGCCCGGCAGGCTTGTTCTTGCGCACCCGCGAAGATTTTTCTGATCGCTTGACCATACCCCATCTTGGGCGCCGCCGCGATTCAACGAAACCCTCTATCTGCCTGACATGGGCCAAAATGGTATTGCATAATCGCCACGCCCAGCGGGGCCGGCGCCGGAGCGTTCGAAATACATGCGCGGGCCGCCATCGTCGGCTATTATTCTCTGATGGGTTTATTCGGACGAAAATCACCTATCAGGTCGGGCAACGACGCAATTGCCGTGCGGCAGGCGACAGAGGAAGATGCCGCCACCATCGTTCGGCTGGCTCACGGGTTAAGTCTAACCGATGGCGGGCGCGCATCGCGGCTTACCGTAGACTCCTACAGGCGAGACGGTTTTGGCGCCGATCCAGCCTTCCGCGTGCTGATCGCCGAGGTTAACGGGATGGCCGCGGGCTATGCGCTTTATTTTTCCGGCTACGATTCCGACCGGGCCACCCGCGGCATCTATCTAGCCGATCTTTTTGTGGATTCCGATTATCGGCGATATGGGGTAGGGCGCACGCTGATGAGGGCGGCGGCCCGCGCTTGCCGGGACCTGGGCGGTGAATGGATGTTCTGGTCGGTCCTCAAACGCAACCGGACAGCGCGAAAATTTTACAAAACCGTGGCGCCGGAACTCAAAGATGTCGTCCTATGCGCCGCCCTGGGCGACAGCTTCGACAGGCTGGCGCGGTAACCTAACCGGGAAATCACGTGGATAGACTCTAAGCGTCCAGATTGACCACCTTGAGGGCGTTGGACTGAATAAAGTCGCGCCGCGGCTCCACCACGTCACCCATCAGGGTCGAGAATACTTCTTCTGCTTCGGCGCGGTGATTAATGCGGACCTGAAGCAGCGATCTGGCATCGGGATCGAGCGTGGTTTCCCAAAGCTGTCCGGGGTTCATTTCACCCAGCCCTTTATAGCGCTGGATGCCAACGCCCTTCCGGCCAAGATCCATCACCGCCTGAACCAGCCCGAGCGGGCCAATGATCCGCTCATCCTTTTCCTTGACGCGTAAAATGGCAGGCCGTCCATAAATCCGCTGCAGTTCGGGCACCATTTGGTCAAGCCGTCGCGCTTCAGCGCTTCGCACCATGGCGCCATCAATGACATGGCGTTCTGTAACCCCCCGCAGAGTGCGGGCAAACGCGAAGCCGCCGCCATCGATGATCTCCGCCCGCCATCCCCGTTCATTTTCAGCGCTAAGCCCATCAAGACGGCGCGCAATGGCCTCGGCGATCTGCGTCTCGGTTTCTTCCGATTCGAGAAGCGCGGGGTTGAACGCACCAAGAATAGCCGCCTGCTCCGCCACCATCGAGTTGGAGAGTTTCTGCAGGACGGGCTGCATTAACCGCTTGCTGGTCAGGGCGTTCTCGACAACCTCGCGCAGTTCGGCGCCGGCGACTTCCGCGCCGTCCTGGATGACCAGGACACAATCGCGCAGACCGGCTTCAATCAGGAAATTCTCCAGCCTGTCGTCATCCTTCAGATAGACCTCCTCATTGCCGCGTTTCGCGCGGTAAAGGGGCGGTTGCGCGATATAGAGATAACCACGGTCCACGATCTCGGGCATTTGGCGAAAAAAGAAGGTCAGAAGCAGGGTACGGATATGGCTGCCGTCCACATCGGCGTCCGTCATGATGATGATCTTGTGATAACGCGCCTTTTCGATATTGAAATCTTCGCGACCGATGCCGGTGCCAAGCGCCGCGATCAGCGTGCCGATTTCAGCCGACGACAACATTTTGTCGAAGCGCGCGCGCTCGACATTGAGTATCTTGCCGCGCAGGGGAAGAATTGCCTGGTTTTTCCGGTTGCGTCCCTGTTTAGCGGACCCGCCCGCCGAATCACCTTCGACGATAAAGATTTCCGAAAGCGCCGGATCGCGTTCCTGACAATCGGCAAGCTTGCCCGGCAAGGTGGATATATCGAGCGCCCCCTTGCGGCGGGTCAGTTCGCGGGCTTTACGCGCCGCTTCGCGCGCGGCCGCCGCTTCCACAACCTTGGCGACAATGCGTTTGGCTTCGACGGGATGTTCTTCGAACCATTGCGACAGCTTTTCCGCGGTCAGGCTTTCCACGGCCGGGCGCACTTCCGACGAAACCAGCTTGTCCTTGGTTTGGGACGAAAATTTGGGATCCGGCACCATGACCGACAGCACACAGGTCAGCCCTTCCCGCATATCTTCACCGGTAAGCGTTACCTTTTCTTTCTTGGCGATGCCTGAATTGTTCGCATAGGTGTTGATGGTCCGGGTGAGCGCACCGCGGAAACCCGCCAGATGCGTACCGCCATCGCCCTGCGGGATGGTGTTGGTAAAGCACAGCATGGTTTCGTGGTAGCTGTCCGACCATTCCAGCGCCAATTCGACCGAGATGCCGTCCTGTTCGCCTTTTAGGGCGATGGGTGCGCTGATCAGCGGCGTCTTACCACGGTCGAGATAGCTGGCGAATTCGGCCAGACCGCCTTCGTAATGCATTTCGACGATATTGGGTTCGACACCGCGTGAATCGTTGAGAACCAGCATGACGCCGGAATTCAAAAATGCCAGTTCCCGTAGCCGATGCTCGAGCTTGGAGAACTCAAAATCCAGCGTCGTGAAGGTTTCGTCAGACGGTTGAAAAGTTACCTCGCTGCCGGTAGGCCCGTCCCAGTCGCCGACGCGCGACAGCGGCACCTCCGCAACGCCGTCAATGAATTTAATCGTCCATTCCCCGCCGTCGCGCCATATACGCAGCTTGAGCCAGCTGGACAGCGCATTAACCACCGAGACGCCGACGCCATGCAATCCGCCCGACACCTTATAGGAATTCTGGTCGAACTTTCCCCCGGCATGCAGGTGCGTCATGATCACCTCTGCCGCCGAGACGCCTTCTTCTCCGTGTATGGCAACAGGAATGCCACGGCCATTATCACGGACTGAGACAGAGCCATCCCCGTTCATGGTGACCTCCACACGGTCACAGATGCCCGCCAGGGCTTCGTCAATGGCGTTATCGACGACTTCATAGACCATATGGTGCAGGCCCGATCCGTCATCGGTGTCACCGATGTACATGCCGGGCCGCTTACGCACCGCGTCAAGACCACGGAGAACCTGAATAGAATCGGCGCCGTATTCCGCGGGAGCGGTCGCGGGAGCAGCAACTACAGGGGGGGTATAGGCCGGTGGTGTCATTGTTCTATCACTGGTTTTGGTTATACATCAGGAAGTGGGGGTGATCCGGGCTTCGGCAACCGAAAAATGCTGCGCCGCCGAACCCAGGGAGGCAAACAAGACCGGATCAGTTCCGGTCATCCATGCCTGAGCGCCCATCGCAGCAATCTCGTCAAACAGGGCCTCGCGGCGCTGTTCGTCGAGATGCGCCGCCACCTCATCGAGAAGAAGAAGCGGTACAACGCCAGCATCAAGGGCCTGAAGCCGCGCGTTGGCCAGCACGATACTGATCAACAGGGCTTTCTGTTCCCCTGTCGAACATTGCGCGGCCGCAACATTCTTGTCCAGATGGATGACATCAAAATCGCTCAGATGGGGGCCCACGGCGACGCGGTGCGCATGCGCCCCACGATCACGGGACTGTGCCAGGGCTGCGCCAAATAGGTCCTCGGAATCCAGCGCGGACATTTGAGCGAGCCAGCCATCGATCTCGCCCGAGACGGCGAGACCGGCGGCGGGGAACGGCCCGACTCCCATGGCGCAGGCCGGATTGAGCCGGCGGACCAGATCGGCGCGCGCGGCGGCGATGGCGATGCCCTTTTCCACCATGATGGCCTCGACCGCTTCCAGCCAGGTTCTGTCGGGCGCCCGGCCCGCGGCGTTCGCATCGGTTAGAACCCGCGACCGGTCGCGCATAGCCTTTTCATATCCCTGCAAACGGCCCGCATGGGCGGGATCGAACGCAAAGACCAGGCGGTCGAGAAAACGGCGACGGCCCGATGCGCCGTCAACAAACAGCCGTTGCATATCAGGCGTCAACCATAGGGCGGAAACACGCTCGCTCAATGCGGACTGGCCCCGCGCTGTTTCCCCATCGATACGCACGACACGGCGCGGACGCAGCGCCTGCGGATCGGCTGTATCCGGCGAAAGCCCCGTCCCGACATTGAAGAGGCCGGTGCCGTTTTCGATACGGGCAGCCACTGCCCAGGGACGCAATCCCTGATAATCCGAACCCCTTTCCGCCGATGACCGGCGGGATATTTCCGTCAATCGAGCGCCACGCAATCCACGGCCCGGCACCAGAAAAGAAACGGCCTCAAGCAAATTAGTCTTGCCCGCACCGTTTGGCCCGGTCAACACAACCGGGCGGGAATCCACGTTTAGCTGCAATGTTTCATAACACCGAAAGTCAGTCAGCATCAGGCGCAGAACAGCATGACGTTCAACGCCAAGCGTATCCACGGGAACGGGCTGCAGGCTGGCCAGAATCTCGCCCCTAGACTCTCATTGGCATCAGCACATAAAGCGCACTGGGATCCGTGCTGTCGCGAACAATGGTCGGCGAGGCCGAGTCAGAAAGGGCGAATCGCGCCGAATCCCCATTTATCTGCTGGGTAATATCGATCAGATATTTTGAATTGAACCCGATTTCCAGCTTTTCATCTTTGTAATCGACTTCCAGTTCTTCTGTCGCGCTTCCCGCGTCGGGGCTGGTTGCCGACAGGGTCAGGCTGTTGTCACCGAGACTCAATTTAATAGCCCGGGATTTTTCAGTCGATATGGTCGACACAAGATCAACCGCCCGCTCAAAGCGCTTGCAGCTAACTTCCATGAACTTGTCGTTGCCGTCCGGGATGACCCGATCGTAATCCGGGAACGTTCCATCGATCAATTTCGACGTCAAAACGATGCCATCAATGGCGAACCGGATCTTGGTATCCGACAGCCGGATTGAAATTTCATCCTCTGCCTCGTCGATCAATTTACGCAATTCATTGACTGTCTTTCGGGGCACGATGACGCCGGGCATTCCATCCGCGCCCTGCGGAATCGGCGTTTCCATCAGCGCGAGCCGGTGACCATCGGTCGCCACGGCGCGAAGAACCTTGCCTTTTTCCCCTTCGGCCGCGTGGAGATAGATGCCGTTTAAATAGTAGCGCGTTTCCTCCGTCGATATGGCGAAACGCGTACGATCAATCAGCTTGCGCAGTTCAACCGCACCCAATGAAAAGCCGTGCGGCATATCGTCATCCGACATCGCCGGGAAATCTTCACTGGCCAGGGTAGCGAGTTTCAACATGGAACGGCCGGATCGCACCGCGAGCTGCCCTTCTTCGGTGCCGCCGCCCAGTTCCACCTGAGCGCCCTCCTCGAGTTTGCGCACAATATCGAACAGGGTGTGAGCCGACACCGTGGTCGCGCCCGATTGACTGACTTCGGCGCTCACCTTCTCGATAACGGAGATATCCATGTCAGTCGCGGCAAGTTCGACGACACCGTTATCGGCCCGCAACAGCACGTTAGAGAGAATCGGGATCGTGTTGCGGCGCTCCACCACGCTCTGCACGTGAGCCAGCGCCTTGAGTAAACCACCACGATCGATAGTGAATTTCATAGCATCAATAGCGTCCTTATACGCCCTGAAGACTCTGTTTTGCGCCGTTTTTACCAGCCATAAGAGTCACCATAAACAGATACCTGCCCACCGACGTGAACAGGCACCGCAACCACTAGAGAAACTATAGCATTTTAGCGGGAGTCCCGCACGGGTTTAAATGCAATTTTAGCGCGGACAGATCAAGGTCGGCGCAATATCAATTCAATGCGAATTCGGCCGCCTCACGAACGGGCCGAATGGCGCTTGATCGATAAATCAGCGCTGTCAGCCCTCTAGCATGCGGCGCAATAAATCGACGTCTTCGCAGAAAGTCACGTCTGCCTGGCGAAGCTCTTCGACCTTTTTGACCGCATGCATGACGGTGGTGTGATCACGCCCGCCAAACTTGCGCCCGATTTCCGGCAGCGACCGGGACGTTAACTGCTTGGCCAGATACATGGCGACCTGGCGCGGCCGGGCGATGGCGCGCGCGCGGCGGGCAGAATGCATATCGGCCATCCGGATATTAAAATGCTCCGCAACCTTTTTCTGAATTTCCTCGATCGTTACGCGCCGATCATTGGCCCGCAGAATGTCATGCAAAACATCCTGGCATGTCTCAAGGGAAATTTCCCGTCCAACCAGCGTTGCATGCGCGACGACACGATTGAGGGCGCCCTCAAGCTCGCGGACGTTGGAGGTTATCCGATGCGCAAGAAATTCCTTTACCTTGGTCGGGATTTCTATGCCGATGCGTTCCGCCTTGGAATCCATAATTCCCAGCCGCAATTCATAGTTAGTGGCATGAATGTCAGCAACCAGCCCCCAGCCAAGCCGCGAGCGAAGCCGTTCTTCCATCCCTTCCATATCGGACGGCGACTTATCGGCGGAAATAACGACCTGTCGATTGTTGTCCACCAGATCGTTAAAAGTGTGGAAAAATTCTTCCTGGGTCGATTCCTTGCCATTGATGAACTGAACATCATCGATCATGAGCAAATCAACCGAACGGAACCGCTCCTTGAACGAAACTGTATCGTGGAAACGAAGCGCCCGGATAAAATGATACATGAACTTTTCGGCGGACAGATAAACAACCCTGCGTTCGGGGAATTTCTGACGCGTATGATGGGCGATCGCATGCATTAAATGCGTTTTGCCGAGCCCGACGCCGCCATATAGAAATAACGGGTTGAACGGCGCCACCTCAGAATCGGCGACCCGCCGGGCCGCCGCATAAGCAAGTTCGTTAGGCTTTCCGACAACAAAATTTTCAAAAACAAATCGCGGATCCAGCGGCGCGCTAATACTGGAAATATCCGTTGCCGTCGCGGGCTCAACTTTTTTAAGAGCCGCGGCCGACGGCGCCTGATTTCGCGAAGCCCCTACCTGGCGCACGACCGGCTTGGTCCTCGGCGCCTCGACAAATATATCGAGATTCCCTATTGCCGGATTTTCCGCCATCCATAGCGCCCTCAACCGGTCGCCATAATGACTGACTACCCAATCACGCATGAAACGGGTCGGAACGGCGACGCGGACCTCACCTTCCTCCACCTCCACAAGCGTCAGCGGCTTCAGCCAGCTTCTATAGGATGCGTCACCAACCTCAGACCGCATTAGGCCGCGAACGCGTGCCCATTGCGCGGTAATCTTCGGATCCAGCCTCGATCCCGGCATTATGGTCCCCAGTCCCCCACAAGCCGTTTTCGGCCTGTCTATTATTTATCGCAGAACCTTACCTGAGGTACCTCGTCATAATAAAGACGGCGACAATATCGCCAATTTATTCAACGAGGCCGCCCCTTATTCTGGCGCCTAATTATATTACGCGTGCTTTTCCGGGATATGGACAAATCGTAACTTTGGCATTTCCACCCCTATACTAATAACTACTTCAGATAACGCTCTTATTTTTATTAAATGCGTCCGTATTATTACTTATAATTACTTTTTACGTCGCACAAACCGTAGAGCGAATGTAACGTCCCGCTGAGTGGATGGCAATCGATTCGTAAGGGTAATCGGAAAAAAAATTATTGACAAGCGGGGTAACGAGGGGAACGGACGCGGGATCAAAGGCTTGCCGAAAATCCTTAAAAACTTGGTCGATTGTCAAGCTGGTACTATTATACCCCGACTCATTGAGAAAGCGAAATTAACGCTTGCTGGGCCCATTGAAAAGGATTCTTGTTG
>JAQBTY010000161.1 GCA_027624735.1 Pseudomonadota bacterium
TCGACGGTGAGCGTGACCGCGGCGTACCGGGCCTTGACCACGCGGCGGACCAGATCCCTGATCCAGTCATTGTCACCGCGAACATAGATCTGGAAAACCTTTGCGTGATCCGAATTGGCGGCGACTTCCTCGAGGCTCGGCTGCGTCACCGTCGAAATGAAATTGACGCTGCCGAAAGTGTGGGCTGCGTCGTCGACATCGTTGGCGCCGTTGGGGGAAAAACGTTCTATGCCGCCCATGGGCGCCAGCATCACAGGAATGCGCAGCTTGTGACCGAAAAAATCCGTCTCCGTATTGATTTCGCTGACGTCACGGCAGATTCGGGGGCGGAACGCCAGGGAGTCGAGCGACATGCGGTTGCGCCTGAGCGACGTTTCACTTTCCGCCGCACCGCAGATGTAGTCCCAATTATCCTGATCCATATTGCGGCGCGCCATCAGGATCATGTCATGGGTGGTTTGAAAGCTTACTTCCGGCATCGTTCGTACCCTTTATCTCTGTATCGCTTGGACCTTAATTGCGGGCTCAGGTGAGCCGGCCGCCCGGGATGTGCGGAAAAGCGCTCATCTCGTGGCTGGGGCCGACCGGGCGCGCCTTGGATAGATAAGACTTGTCGAGCTGGTCAAGCGACGTGACACCCATAAGCCCCATGGCGATGGTCAGTTCGTCCTTGAGAATATCGAGGCAGTTCTCGAGAGCCGCCTGGCCACCGGCGGCGAGCGCCCAGGCCTGCATTTTGCCGATGCCGACGGCCGTGGCGCCCAGCGCGATGGCCTTGACGATATCGGTGCCGCGCGTGAAACCGCCATCGACGAAGACCTCCGCCCTGCCTTCGACCGCCGCTACGATGTTGGCCAGGACAGAAATGCTGCCGCGGTCATGATCAAGCTGCCGCCCGCCATGGTTCGACACGTAGATCGCCGCGGCGCCATGTTCCACGCCCATGACAGCATCTTCCGGCGTGCCGACGCCCTTGAGAATCATGGGACCGTCCCAGATTTTGGCGATCTGATCCCATATCTCCCAGCTGAGCCCGGCAAGATATTCCCGCCCTTCCGCATTGCGTCTGGTCGGAGGAGACCAACCCGCCATCATCTGGCGTTCGCGGTTGCTGTAGACGGCGGTGTCGACGGTAACGGCCAGCGCCTTGTACTGATTTTCCTTGACCCGCCCCAACAGATCCTCGATCCAGCGGCGATCGCCGCGAACATAAATCTGGAAAAACTTTGGATGAAGGCTGTTGACCGCGATTTCTTCCAGGCTGGGCTGGGTGTGGCCGCTCAGAATATTGATCAGACCCTTCTGCTCCGCCGCCTCGTCGACGGCCATGGCGCCGGCGGGTGTGACAATTTGTAGCGATGCCATCGGCGCAAGAAACAGGGGAAGGGCGGAGGGAAAGCCGAGGATTTTTGTCGACAGGTCAATTTCTGATACGTCGCGCAGCACGCGCGGTCGTATGGCGATGCTGTCAAGGGCCTGGCGGTTGCGGCGCATGGAGGTTTCGGTCTCGCTACCGCCCGCAAGATAGTCCCATACCGCGCCATTGGCGTTACGCCGCGCGCGAACGATGATCTCGTGATTAGTTTCGAATTCCATGCGATGGCGTCTTCCCGGTTCGCCTGACTTCTTTTGGCGCCATTTTCACAGAAGGCGCGTGTCGGGTCGGGAAGACTTTAGTAGCGAGCCTGGGCATTGTCGAGCCATCGCAGACTGCTTTTATCCCATTGCATTCAGACCCGCAGGCAAGTACAAATCATGCAAACATAATAATCGAAACAGAAATCAAAACCTGTTCATTTGGGAGGAGAGCGCGCTGGGGAGCGGCAGATGCCGCCGTAGGGCGCTATCCGAATTATTGCGTAGCGGAGCCACCTGTATGGCGACACAAATGATATCGCGCCAACGCGAAGAAGCCTTGAAGCTTCGTCCAGTTGTCGATCCCGCGGCATGGACGGCGGCGGATCTTGGCGCCGATCGGAGCTGGATCCATCCTTTGTCCGATGCGGACATCGCGGAGCTCGATGCGCTGGTTGCCAAGCTCGAGCCCAGGATTTCCGATGTCTTGCAGATAAAACGCGACGACATTGATCTTCCCACGCTGGGCCCGCGGCTGGCGGCGATCAAAGACGACATCATCAACGGTCGTGGTCTTGCGTTGATCAGGGGTATGCCGGCGGACCGTTATACAAGATTGCAGGCGGCCATCGCGTTCTGGTGCATCGGCCTGTTTGTCGGGGTTCCCGTGTCCCAGAACGCCAAGGGGCATCTTCTTGGCCATGTGGCGGATCTGGGCGGGACGTCGTTTAAGAACCCCAAAAATCGCGGTTACCAGACTCATGATGAGCTGCCGTTCCATTGTGATTCGTGCGATGTGGTGGGGTTGTTATGTTTTCATCCGTCCAAGTCCGGCGGAGAAAGCACTGTTACCAGCTCGCTCAATATTTATAACGAAATGCTGAAGCGCCGGCCCGAACTGGCGGCGGCGTTGGCCGAACCCATCTACCGCGACAGGCGCAATGAAATTCCGCCGGGGCGGGATCCCTGGTTTCAGATGCCGGTGTTTAATTTTTTCGATGGCTGCCTCACCGTTAGCTGGTCGGGCGGCTATATCCGCTCGGCCCAGCGGTTCGAGGAATTGCCGCGTCATTCACAGGATCTGATCGACGCTATCGACATGTTCAGCGAACTGGCTCGGGATCTGGCCTATGCCATGGATTTCCGGCAGGGCGATATTCAGTTTCTCCACAATCATGTGACGGTGCATTCGCGCACCGAGTTCGAGGATTTTCCCGAACCGGAGCGCAAACGCAATCTGCTGCGCCTTTGGCTTGCTACGCCGGATGGACGGCCCTTGCCGCCGGCCTTTTCGGAACGCTATGGCGCGCTGAAACCGGGCGAAAGACCGGCTGGAGGAATTGTTGTCGAAGGGACTGTATTTAAGGCGCCTTTAGAGGCAGAATAGTGGTGAATCAGGGTCCGTTAGATTTTTAGGTCGGCCCGCGAGAGGAGAGAGAAATGGAACTAGCTACAAGCGATCGTTATCATGCAATGAGCGTAGACAGCTTCGATACGGAGAAGCTGCTGACCAATGCGGCGCGTCAACGCGATGCACGCAATTTTAATGACTTTCCGATTTTTGATGCCGATGCGCATCACTATGAAGGTGAGTCGATCTCGGAAATTATCGATTACATCGATGACGATGTCCTGAACCATCTGGCACGAGCCAACCCCGGGATTATATCCCAGGGACGTGGCGGTTATCAGCCAATGGGTGGGCGTATTACGCGCTACCCGCTGCGTAAGATTGAACAAACACCCGCCGACGGGGTTCACCGGGACATCCATTTGTCGCGCCGTTGGATGGATGCCATGGGCATTGACCAGATCGGACTGTTCCCGACCGGTATGCTGGGCATTGGCCTCAGCCCCCAGACGGATGTCGAAGTAGCCTTCGCCAAGGCTTATATGCGCTGGTTGTGCGAACGCATCCTGCCGGTGGACAAGCGCGTCAAAGGGTATGTATTCCTGCCGTTCAACAGCCCGGATGCGGCCTATGAAGTGGCAAAGGAGTTCGGCGACAAAGAAGGCGTGATCGGCTTCCTGATTACCAGCCCGCGTTATAAGCCAATTCACGACAATGCTTACATGAAGACCTACCGCTACATCGAAGAAACGGGCAAGCCCCTGATCTTCCATTCCGGCGTGAACTGGAACGATCCGTTGATGTCGGTGACCAACCGCTTCATCGCGGCGCATGCGCTGGGCTTCACGCTTTATAACGTGATCCATATGTGCAACTGGATTTGTAACGGCCTTAATGAGCGCTTCCCGAAACTGAACGTGGTGTGGACCGAATCGGGTCTCGCCTGGGTGCCCTGGCTCGCGCAACGGCTGGATAACGATTACAAAATGCGGTCGTCGGAATGTCCGTCGCTCCGGAAGCTGCCGAGCGAATACATGAAAGACATGTATTACACCTCGCAGCCCATGGAGATGCCGAACGATCTGTCGTTCCTGGAAAGCACGTTCAAGATGATCGACGCGCCCAACCACCTTCTATATGCATCCGATTATCCGCATTGGGATGCGGATATGCCGTCCACCATCTATGATTTGCCGTTCCTGAACGAGCAGCAAAAACGGAATATTCTCGGCGGCAATGCCATCAAGATATTCAATCTGGATGTCTCGGATAGGTATCCCGACTACAAGTACAAGGCGGCATAACAACTATCTGTTCTCTCACCTGCGAAGGCCGGGCTGAAACCCGGCCTTCGTAATTCTGCTTGTTTCGGCAGGCCGAAAAAAACAAAATAAACGCAACGCAACGAGTGAGGTAATAAAGCAATGGCTAAGGATATCCTTGTCGGTAAAGTTGCCGATTTCAAAGAAGGCGATAAGAAAATTATCCCCAACGGGGGCAGTGAAATTGGCGTCTATCACGTCCATGGAAAGTGGCAGGCTTACCAGAATTTGTGCCCGCATCAGGGCGGCCCTGCCTGCGAAGGCCTTATGATGGCCAAGGTCGAGGAAGTCATCGCCGAAGATAAAACCTATCAGGGCATGCGCTTCAACCATGATGAAATGCACATCGTGTGTCCCTGGCATGGCTGGGAATTCAACATCGAAGATGGCGTGGCCTGCGCCGACAAGAAATGGAAGCTCCGCAAGTACGACGTCGAAGTCCGCGGAGACGATGTTTATGTCAAGGCTTGAGGACCCACGGGCAGCCGACCTGCCGGAAGGCGGAGAGGTTATCGCCTACATTCCTGATGAAGAAGCCGTCATCCGGGCGTTCGCCAAGAAAATTGGCGAACTGCCCGCGGGCGAGCCAATTCCGGATGCTCTGGTTCAGGAAGGGATGACGGCGCTGGTCCGGCTTTATGCGGTCAAATTCCAGCTTGGCGAACGCTGGGCGCCGTTCCCCGATAACAACACGGTGCCGGCGACCGCCGCGATGATCATGTGCACCGCCATGATGCGGGCGGTGAATGTCGAAGTGTTCGAACTGGGTATGTGGCAGTCCTGGTCCGGCGCGTAACCACGTTAGAGAATTTGTAATGGAACTACCGACAAGCGACTTTCACAAACAGTCGATCGAGTCGTTTAACACCAGCGAGTTGCTGACCAACGCCGCGCGACAGCGTGACGCCCGCAACTATGCGTCTTTCCCGATCGTCGATGTTGATTGTCACCATTACGAAAACGAATCGATCAAGGAGATCATCGAGTATTTCGACGATCCTGTCCTCAAACAGATGGGTCAACTTTATACAGCCGGTGGAACCGGTGGACAGTCGCCTTTCAACCCGGGGCTGGTCGGTTACCAGGATGTTGCGGGACGCGTAACGCGGTACCCGCTGCGTAAGGTGGAAACGACGCCCGCGGATGGTACCCACCGCGACCTGCATCTATCGCTGCGTTGGATGGATGCCATGGGCGTCGATTACGTGTGTCTGTTCCCGACACCCATGCTCAGCATGGGGCTGCATCCCCAGGCCGAGGTCGAGGCCGCCATGGCCAAGGGGTATAACAGATGGCTCCTGGACAGGATCACCAGCAAGGAAGAACGCATCAAGACCATGATCTATGTGCCGTTCAACGATCCCGAGGCGGCCTATCAGGTGGTGAAAGAATTTGGCGATCATCCCGATGTAATCGGCTTCATGGTTGTGTCGGTGCGCTACAACGCCGTGCATAACAACGCCTATATGAAGACTTATGCGCTGATGGAGGAAATGGGTAAACCGCTCGGTTTCCACAGCAATTACAATTGGAACGACCGCCTGGTGGGCAACAGCAATCGTTTTCTGGTTACCCATGCGCTGGGTTTCACCGTCTATAACGCGGTTCATCTGTGTAACTGGATCATAAATGGCCTGCCCGAACGGTTTCCCAAGCTCAAGACCATCTGGATCGAATCCGGCCTTGCCTGGGTGCCGTGGATCATGCAGCGGCTGGATAACGACTATAAAATGCGCTGGTCTGAAGCCCCGTCGCTGAAAAAGCTGCCGAGTGAATATATGCGCGACATGTATTTTTCCAGTCAGCCCATGGAAAAGCCTGACCGCATGGATGTTCTGGAAATGACGTTCGATCTGATCGATGCGGACAACCACCTTCTGTGGGCATCGGATTATCCGCACTGGGATATGGATGTGCCGAGCGTTATCTATGATCTGCCGTTCCTGGACGAAAAGCAGAAACACAGAATTCTTGGCGGCAATGCCATCGATCTGTTCGGTCTGGACGTCAGCAAACGGTTCCCGAATTACAAAGCGGCGTAACCTTTTTAGCGAAGATTACGAGTGATGCAGAACGGTTCCGAGACCCTTACCCAAGGGCTAATCAAACTCATCCGGCAAAAGCCCGTCGCCGCGGCGGATCTTGAAAAAACGGCGCTGTTCACGCTCGATGCGATCGCCAATATGATCGCCGGGCGGAACATCGAACCGGGCCGAAAGCTGCTGGAGTGGGGCAGGGGCCGGATGGCCGATGCCGGCCGGCGCGCCTTCGTCATGGGTGCATTGACCCATATCCTTGAAGTGGATGACGTCCATCGTGCATCTGTCGTGCATACCGGCGCGGTGACGGTTCCGGCGGTCTTTGCCCTGGCGGCTGGCCGCGATGTCCCGGGTGAAACGATTTTACGCGCCGTCCTGTACGGTTTTGAATCCACCTGCCGCGTCGGCATGGCGGTCGGGCCTGCCCATTACCGGGTCTGGCATAATACCGCGACCTGCGGACCCTATGGGTCGGCGATGGCGGCGGCAACGATGCTCGGACTCGACGATAGCCAGGCGATGCATGCGCTGGGCAATGCAGGCACGCAATCGGGGGGCGTGTGGGAATTTCTCAAAACCGGCGCCATGAGCAAGCATCTCCATGCCGGCCGCGCCGCTGAAGCGGGGGTTGTTGCGGCGGAACTCGCGGCGCTTGGCTTTACCGGCCCGCCGGCGATCCTCGAAGGCCCGACCGGGTTTTTCGTAGCGGCCTGCCCCGACCCCGATCCCGGCGCGGTCCTGCGCGATCCGGCGGCGCCGTGGCAGGTTCATCTAACCTCCATCAAACCCTGGCCCTCCTGTCGCCATACCCATCCCGTTATCGATGCCTCGCTCGCCCTGGCCGGACAGATCGATCTGTCGGCGGTCGCGGCGATCGATGTTGCAACCTATGCCGCGGCGCTCGATGTCTGCGATCGGCCGGTGGTGAACAGCGATTATGAAGCGAAATTCTCATTGCAGCATTGTGCGGCGGCGGCGTTGCAGCGCGGCAACATGGATTTCGCGGCTTTTGGCGAAGAGGCCCGCAACCAGGCGGCGTCGCTGGCGGCAAGAGTTAGGGTATCGGCGGCCGATCCCTATGAGACATCCTATCCCGTCGCCTGGGGGGCGGGGATCACGGTTGAAATGACGGACGGCACGCGGATCGAATCCGTAAAGCCTCAATGCAAGGGCGATCCCGAAGCGGCGCTGTCGGCGGACGAGATGATCGCCAAGGCGCGCGATCTCATGCGGTATGCCGGGCTCAATGATTCCGCCCGCGTAATCGACGGTGTGCTCGATATGGCCAATGGTGGTAACGCGGTGGACATAAACGATCTTCTGGTTGCCTGATACAACCTGCAGGTTTCGACCTGAATTTCAGAAAGCGGAGAAAATTCGATGACCAGACCATCCCAGATCGAAAAAGCGCAGAAACTACTGGCCATGCACCGGGGCGACGAGGTGCTGATCCTGCCCAACGCCTGGGATGTGGCCAGCGCCCGCGTGCTGGTCGATGCCGGTTTCCAGGCTATCGCGACAACCAGCGGCGGCTGCGCCTTTTCGCTGGGCTATTGCGACGGTGAACATATCGGGCGCGATGGCATGCTGGACATCGTCCGGCGTATTGCCAATTCGGTTGATGTGCCGGTCAGCGCCGATGTCGAAGCGGGCTACGGTCCGACGGCTGAAGACGTGGCGGCGACCATCAGGGGCGTCATAGAAGCCGGTGCGGTGGGCGCCAATATCGAGGACACCGACAAACTGAACCCCGGCAATCTGGTGGCGTTCGAACTTGCCGTTTCACGCATCCGGGCCGCCAGGAAGGCCGCCGATGCGGCCGGTGTCCCGGTGGTTATCAATGCCCGCATCGATGGCTTTCATTATGGCAAGGGCGACGCCGTGTTTGACGATGTCATCAGACGCGCGAACGCCTATCTCGAGGTTGGCGCGGATTGCGCCTTCGTGCCTTTTATCAGCGATGGCGCCTTGATTGGCCGTGTCGCCGCCGCCATTAATGGCCCCATGAACGTGCTGGCGGGAGCCGATACGCCGTCAGTGCCAGAGCTAAAAAAACTGGGCGTGCGGCGCGTGACCGTCGGCAGTAATTTTGCCAAGGCCGCGCTGACGCTGGTGCGGAAAGGGGCCGAGGAACTTTTGACCAGCGGGACCTATGAATTTAGCCGCGGGGTCTTTAGCCAGCCTGAAATTCACCGCATACTGTCGGACTGAAACTACAAACAGCTTGATCGAGTAAAAACATGACCGATGCCATTTCGTCCCCTGCCTCCATCCAAAAAATATTGACTGGCCTCGATGGGGATGACTTGCTCATCAAGCTCAATTGGGATGAGTGGCTGGAGATCGACGCGCCTTACGAGGACGTATCCTTCACCCAGAAAGACGTTTTCACCCGGTTCAACCGCAACGGTTACGACTGGGATATCCAGGGCATTCTCTATACCCCGTCAAAGGAAGTCGACAGCAACCTTGCCATCGTCTTTTTCCATGGCGGCGCCGGTAGTTCCTACGGTAAGGACACCACGCCCGACGGCCGTCCCGGCCTGCCGCGAATTCTCGCGGCGCAGGGTTTCACGGTTCTCAACCTTACCTATCCCGGCCATTATCCGCCGGGCGGGATCTGGAAGGAAAGCGTTGCCGAGCGCCGGCCCTGGTATCTGCTGGACCAGAAACTCAGCGACGCGGAAATTTACGACCGCAATCTGAAATGCACCTTCAATGTTATTCTGCAGGGTTCCGCGCAGCTCGTGGATGAACATCTGGCCGGACGCAGGATCCTGGCCCATGGCCATTCCACCGGCGGGCCGATGGCGGCGCATCTGTATCGCTTCACCAAAAAATGCACGGTGATCGGCATTCTGGGGTGGGGCAGCGGTGGTCCTGACGGCTGGCGCAAGGAATGGCGCGATGCCACCGGCGCCGAAGACGACGGCCGCAAGAATTTGGATCAGATGTCACGCCGCTCGCGCCAGGCTTTCGCGGAAGCCGGCTATGTCAGCGACCCGGGAATCTGCCCCTGGGGCGGCGCGGACCAATTCGTAGACTGGGCCGAGCCCATACGCTCCCAAATGAAAACCGGTCTGTGTGACAACCAGCACATGGTCGTTCCTGAAATGCTGGAGCAATATCCCGCTAAGACCGGCCTGCCGCGCGAGGAATTTTTCGACCATTTGGTCGATCCCGATCCCGACTGGTTGAAATCCATCAGCGTCCTGTTGATGGTCGGCAGCGATGACAAGGGC
>JAQBTY010000162.1 GCA_027624735.1 Pseudomonadota bacterium
AGAGGGTTGGGGTGAGGTGGGGGCTTGCGGCGCGAAGCGGCTCAGGGCTGGGTGGCCTAAATCGCACAATACTTTGGGCCGGATCCACAGGTCCTGTCCCGTCGTCGATAAAGACAAATCGTGATCCAATAGAGAGAAGAAGTGCATGACCGCCATAATTTCTGTTCATGGCCGTGAGATCCTCGATTCACGGGGAAACCCAACGGTGGAAGTCGATGTGTTGCTGGAAACCGGGTCTTCCGGCCGCGCGGCGGTGCCATCCGGCGCCTCGACCGGGGCGCATGAAGCCGTGGAGCTTCGCGACGGCGACAAGGACCGCTATGGCGGCAAGGGCGTGCTAAAGGCCGTCGATGCGGTCAATGGCGATTTGTTCGACGCGTTGTCCGGGCTCGATGCGGAAGACCAGGCCTTGATCGACGAAACCATGATGGCCGTCGATGGCACCCGCAACAAAAGCCGTCTCGGCGCCAACGCCATTCTGGGGGTCAGTCTGGCGGTGGCCAAAGCAGCGGCCGTGGAAGCCGATCTGCCGCTTTACCGGTATGTCGGCGGCGTGTCGGCGCGGACTTTGCCGGTACCCATGATGAATATCGTCAATGGCGGCGTGCATGCGGACAATCCCATCGATGTCCAGGAATTCATGATCATGCCGGTTTCCGCGGACTCCATATCCGAAGCGGTCCGCTGTGGCGCCGAGATATTTCAGGCGCTTAAGGCGGAACTGCGAAAGGCCGGTCTCAACACCAACGTGGGCGATGAAGGGGGCTTTGCCCCCAATCTGGGCGGTGCGAAAGAAGCGCTCGATTTCATCATGAAATCCATCAGAACGGCAGGCTATGAACCGGGCATCGATGTGGTTCTGGCGCTGGACGCGGCGGCTAGCGAATTTTATAAGAACGGGAAATATGTCCTGAAAGGGGAGGGAAAAACCCTCGATAGCGCCGCTCTGGCCGCCTATTACCAGGATTTGGTCGGCAATTTCCCGATCGTTTCCATCGAAGATGGCATGGCGGAGGACGATTGGGAGGGCTGGGCCGCCTTGACGGATTCCCTTGGCGAGCGGGTTCAGCTGGTGGGCGACGATTTGTTCGTTACCAATACCGAACGCCTGTCCGACGGCATCGAAAAAAGCGTTGCGAATTCCATCCTCGTCAAAGTCAATCAGATCGGAACGCTGACCGAGACGCTCGCGGCCGTCGATATGGCGCACAGGGCAGGCTATACGGCGGTCATGTCGCACCGCTCCGGTGAGACCGAGGATTCCACCATCGCCGATCTGGCGGTTGCGACGAATTGTGGGCAAATCAAGACAGGATCGCTTTGCCGGTCGGATCGAACGGCTAAATACAACCAGCTGATCCGGATCGAGGAAGATCTCGGTGATCAGGCCATCTATGCCGGCCGGTCGGTTTTGCGCGCCGATCCGGCGAAATAAAGTCGATCTTGAGTCGGCTTTGCAATAAATCGTGGTAAATAGTGGTGTATAAAGACTTTTTGCCACTTTTGCCTTGACCTGACGAATCAGGATGTGATTCGATGCGGCCATGTCATTCATGCTGGAAATTCGTCGCCGGGGCCGCCAAGTTGCTGGGTCAATTCTGGGCGCACTTTTGTTCGCCTACTTTATGTTTCATGCGATCCAGGGTGATCGCGGCTTCTTTGCCTGGGTCCAGATAAAGCAGCAGATTGCATATGCTTCCGCCGATTTGGCCGTTTCCGAAGCGAAACGGCAGACCTGGGAGCGGCGGATTGTCTTGTTGCGTGGTGATCGGCTTGATCGGGATATGCTGGATGAACGGGTTCGCGAGGTAACCGGTCTCGGCAGCCGGAATGACATGGTCATTTTTGACGTTGAGCCAAACCCAGGCCGATAAATACTGAATCCGCCGTACAGTTGTTAACTCATTTGTGCCCAATTCGGGGGCAAGGCAGTCCGATTTCCGTAATTTAGCGCCAAAGATTGTTTTTCTTTCAAAACCGACCGTCAAATAAACATAAACTTTCCAATGCTCTTATTGCACCTGCGGCGGTTTTGTATAACCTAATTATGATTAACGCAGGGCCTGGGTAAGGCCGCTCCGGTGTCCATTTTCTGAGGCATTTCGCATGGCGACGAAACGGAAATCTGCACCAAAACCGGCAGGTAAATCAGCGATGGCAAAATCTACCGCGGCAAAAATAAATGGCGCCAACGGCGCCGGGCGCGCCGTCGATGAACCCGAAACACTCATCAAATATTATCGCGACATGCTGCTGATCCGGCGTTTCGAGGAACGCGCGGGGCAAATGTATGGCATGGGGTTGATTGGCGGATTTTGCCATCTTTATATCGGCCAGGAAGCGGTGGTTGTCGGTATGCAGGCAGCGATCGGTTCTAACGATTCAGTGCTGACGAGCTATCGCGATCATGGTCATATGCTGGCCTGCGGCATGGATCCCAAGGGAGTCATGGCGGAACTGACGGGCCGCCGCGGCGGTTACTCCAGAGGCAAGGGCGGCTCGATGCATATGTTCAGCCGCGAGAAAAATTTCTTCGGCGGCCATGGCATCGTTGGCGCACAGGTGTCGATCGGCACCGGTATCGCGTTTGCGCAGCGCTATCGCGAGGATGGCGGCATCACCCTGACGTATTTCGGCGACGGCGCCTCCAACCAGGGTCAGGTGCACGAATCCTTCAATATGGCGGCCCTCTGGAAGCTGCCGGTCATCTACATTATCGAAAACAACAAGTACGGCATGGGCACGTCGATTGAACGGTCTTCCGCCCAAAAAGATCTGTCGGAACTGGGCGCCGGGCTGGGCATTCCCGGCGCGCAGGTCGATGGCATGGACGTTGAGTCCGTGCGGGCGGCCGGTGAAATGGCGGCCAGCTATTGCCGGTCTGGCAAGGGGCCCCACATTCTCGAAATGCAGACCTATCGCTATCGTGGCCATTCCATGTCGGACCCCGCCAAGTACCGGACCAAGGAAGAGGTCACGAAAATGCGCGAAGAACGGGACCCCATTACCAATTTGCGCGACCGGTTGATTGAGCACAAAGTGTTGAAAGAGGACGAGATCAAGGCGATCGATAAAGAAATCCGGGAAGTTGTTACCGTCGCGGCGGAGTTCGCGCAAAACAGTCCGGAGCCTGATCCTTCGGAACTCTATACCGACGTTTATGTCGATGCGTGACCTCTTTGAAACTGGACGCTAGGCCATGACCATAAATATCCTGATGCCGGCTCTTTCGCCCACCATGACGGAGGGCAACGTCGCGCGATGGCACAAGAAGGAAGGCGATGCCATTCAGGCCGGCGATGTCCTCGCCGAGATCGAAACCGATAAGGCGACCATGGAGGTCGAGGCTGTCGACGAAGGTATTCTGGGAAAAATTCTGGTTCCCGACGGTTCTGAAGGCGTCCAGGTAAATTCCATCATCGGCGTAATCGTGGAAGAAGGCGAAGACGCAAACGCCGCCGACAGCGCCGTGCCAGCACCTAAAATCGAGAAAAGCGCACTACCCGCCGTGGAGCCTGCGCCTGTTGCCGTGGCGCCGCCAAAAGCCGCGGCGGTTGCGGCGGAGCTGAATTACACCGGAGAGACCGTGCGCACGACGGTTCGCGAGGCCCTGCGTGACGCCATGGCCGAAGAAATGCGCCGTGATCCGTTGGTGTTCTTGATGGGCGAGGAAGTCGCGCAATATGAGGGCGCGTATAAAGTAAGCCAGGGACTGCTCGCCGAATTCGGTGAAAAACGGATTATCGATACGCCGATTACCGAACATGGGTTTACCGGTGTCGGTGTCGGCGCGGCCATGTCAGGGTTGCGGCCAATCGTCGAATTCATGACCTTTAATTTCGCCATGCAGGCCATGGACCAACTCATCAATTCCGCCGCCAAGACAAACTATATGTCGGGTGGTCAGATGGGGTGTCCTATTGTTTTCCGGGGGCCCAATGGCGCGGCGGCGCGCGTGGGCGCGCAGCATTCCCAGTGTTTCGCGAGCTGGTATGCCCATGTTCCGGGGCTCAAGGTCGTTTCTCCGTGGAGCGCGGCGGATGCGAAGGGCCTTCTCAAGACCGCCATTCGCGATCCTAATCCGGTTATTTTCCTGGAAAACGAAATGCTTTACGGCCAGAGCTTTGACGTGCCTACCGATCCCGACTGGATTGTGCCGTTTGGCAAGGCGAAAATCGTGCGCGAGGGGAACGATGTCTCGATCGTCGCCTTCTCCATCATGGTCGGAAAAGCGCTGGAAGCCGCCGAGGCGCTGGCCGCGGAAGGCATAGAAGCCGAGGTGATCGATCTGCGCAGTATCCGTCCGCTGGATGTAGAAACCATCGTTGCATCGGTGAGGAAGACCAACCGGCTGGTTTGCGCCGAAGAGGGCTGGGCGTTTGCCGGCATCGGCGCTGAAATCGCGGCGACCATCATGGAACAGGCTTTCGATTGGCTCGATGCACCCGTGGCGCGCGTCGCGGCGGTCGATGTGCCGCTTCCCTATGCCGCCAATCTGGAACAGCTTGCCCTGCCGCAGGCGGCGGGTATCGTCCAGGCCGCCAAGTCGGTTTGCTATCGTGACTAAGCTGATCCTCTACAAGAATTCCAGGTAATCCCATGCCCGTCAAAATTCTGATGCCGGCCTTATCGCCCACCATGACGGAGGGCAATCTCGCCACATGGCATAAGAAGGAAGGCGATGCGATCGCGCCGGGTGATGTGCTGGCGGAGATCGAGACAGACAAAGCCACCATGGAAGTCGAAGCCGTCGATGAAGGCGTGCTCGGCAAAATCCTGGTGCCCGATGGCACAGAGGCCGTAAAGGTCAACACCGTCATTGGCTTGATACTGGAGGATGGCGAGGATTCTGCCGCGCTGGAAGGCATGGATGCAGCGCCGCCCGCTGCGCCTGTTGCGGCGCAATCCGAAACCGTTGCAGCGCCGAGCCCATCGGCTCCAACTCTTGCCTCTGGCGAGATTGCCGCAACCCCGTTGGCGCGGCGCATGGCCGATCAGGCCGGCCTCGATATCGCCGCGATAGCGGGAACCGGCGCGCATGGCAAGATCACCCGGGCGGATGTCGAGGCGGCGATTGGCGGCGGTGCGCCGACGATGGCCCAGAAACCCAGGGCGGTTCCATCGTCAAATGGCGACCGTTTGTTCGCGAGCCCCCTGGCGCGCCGGCTTGCCGCGGAAGGGAATATCGACTTGTCGGCTATCGCGGGTACCGGTCCGGGCGGCCGCATCGTGCAGGCGGATGTGGTTAAAGCCAAGACCGCGCCGCCGCCGGCAACCAAACCCGCGCCAGGTGTTGCGCCGGCAGCGAAGGCGAAACCCGCAAAAGTACCCGGCGTGACGGGCGACGAATACGACCTGGTGCCCATGAACACCATGCGCAAGGTGATCGCCGAACGCATGGCCCATTCGAAATCAACGGTGCCGCATTTTTACCTGACGGTGGATTGCGAAATAGACGAGCTGTTGAAAGCGCGTAAAAAATTGAGTGAACGGCTTGGTGAAACCCCGCTAACCGTCACCGATATTATCATCCGGGCCTGCGGGCTGGCGCTGATGGAAATACCGGACGCCAATGTCGGTTGGGAAAGCGACGGCATGATGCGGCGCTATCATACGGCCGATATTTCCGTGGCGGTCGCCATCGAGGGCGGGCTGATCACACCCATCGTGCGCGGCGCGGACAAAAAGGGCCTGTCGGAGATTTCCGCGACGGTGCGTGACCTTGCCACGCGGGCGCGCGAAGGAAAGCTTGCGCCTGAGGAATACCAGGGCGGGTCGTTCACCATTTCCAATCTTGGGATGTTCGGTATCAAGCAATTCGATGCGGTCATCAACGAGCCGCAGGGCTGTATCCTGGCGGTCGGCGCGGGCGAACCGCGTCCGGTGGTCAAGAACGGCGAACTTGCCGTCGCGACGGTCATGTCGTGCACCCTGTCGTGCGATCACCGGGTCGTCGATGGCGCGACCGGCGCCAAGCTGTTGGGCGCAATCAAGCGGCTGATTGAATACCCGCCGGCGATGCTGCTCTAAACGATTCCGTAGTATTGCGTTAACTATAATCTGGGACCCCTGATACAGGGGCGAAACGGGTGAGAGAGCGTCATGCCGGAAAGCTTTGATACGGTCATTGTCGGCGGTGGTCCTGGCGGCTATGTGGCGGCGATCCGCGCCAGTCAGCTCGGCATGAAGACCGCTGTGGTCGAACGCGAGCATCTTGGCGGCATCTGTCTCAACTGGGGCTGCATCCCGACCAAGGCGTTACTGCGCACATCGGAAATTCACCACCTTCTTCATAACCTCGATGAATTCGGTTTGTCGGCCTCGAACATTTCCTTCGACATCGAAAAGATAGTCGCCCGGTCGCGCGGTGTTGCGAAGCGCCTGAGCGGCGGCGTGGCCCACCTCATGAAGAAAAACAGGATAACGGTGATCGACGGGCATGGAAGGCTGGCCGGTCCGGGCACGCTTGCCGTTACCGATAAAGGCGGCACGACCCAAGAGATCAACGCAGCGAACATTATTCTGGCGACCGGCGCCCGGGCGCGGTCACTGCCCGGTATGGAGCCGGACGGAAAGATCATCTGGACCTATCGCGAGGCCATGGTGCCGGACAGCATGCCAAAATCGCTGCTGGTGGTGGGGTCTGGCGCCATCGGCATGGAATTCGCCAGCTTCTATCGCGATCTCGGCGCCGAGGTGACGGTGGTGGAGGTCATGGACCGTATTCTCCCGGTGGAAGACGCGGAGATTTCCGCCCTGGCTCGCAAGGCGTTCGAGAAGCAGGGCATGATTATTCAGACCGGCGCCACCGTGAAAGCGCTGAAAACGAAACCGGACGGCGCGACCGCCACCATCGAAGCGGACGGCGCCAGCCGGGAAATCAGCGCCGACCGCGTCATCATGGCGGTCGGCATCATCGGTAATGTGGAAGATATCGGCCTTGAAGGGACCGGGGTCGTCGTCGACCGCACCCATGTCGTCATCAATGAATGGTCGGAAACCGGGGAGCAGGGCGTTTACGCCATCGGCGATCTGGTCGGTCCGCCCTGGCTGGCGCACAAGGCAAGCCATGAAGGCGTTATCTGTGTCGAGCATATCGCGGGTCTCGATACGCACCCGCTCGACATTTCGAACATTCCCGGCTGCACCTACTGCCGGCCGCAGATCGCCAGCGTCGGGCTCACCGAAGCGGCGGCGAAGGAAGCCGGGCATGACGTAAAAGTCGGCAGTTTCCCGTTTCTCGCCAACGGCAAGGCGATTGCGCTCGGCGATACGGACGGGCTGGTCAAGACCGTGTTCGATGCCAAGACCGGCGCCCTGCTGGGGGCCCACATGATCGGGCCCGAGGTCACCGAATTGATTCAGGGCTATGCCGTGGCGCGCGCGTCCGAAGCGACCGAGGCCGAACTCATGCACACCGTCTTCCCCCACCCGACCCTGTCGGAAGCCATGCACGAGGCCGTGCTTGATTCCTATGGCCGGGTGATCCATTTCTAGGGTGGGAATGATGGAAACAAGTCCCCACCTCACCCCAACCCTCTCCCCCCAGGCGGGGCGGAGAGGGGGTATATTGAGGGCGCGCCACGTCGTTCCCCTCCGCCCTTTAGGGGGGAGGGGCCAGGGGAGGTGGGCCTTTGCGGCAAGTTTTCGCTAATGACAATGATGCGCTAACACACGCTATGACAGTACCCGTCGAAAATATGCGCCCCCGGCATCCGGAGAAGGCCAAGAATCCGGACAGCCCGTCGCCGCGTAAACCTGACTGGATCCGGGTGAAGGCGCCGACATCGCCTGAATATTTGAAAACGCGCGATCTGATGCGCGAATTCAAGCTCAACACGGTCTGCGAAGAAGCGGCCTGTCCGAATATCGGCGAATGCTGGTCGCAGCGACACGCGACCATGATGATCCTGGGCAGTGTGTGTACCCGGGCCTGCGCCTTCTGCAACGTGGCCACGGGGCTTCCCGACAGGCTCGATCCACATGAGCCGGAACGGGTCGGCGAAGCGGTCGGCCGGCTGGGTCTGCGCCATATCGTCATTACCTCGGTCGATCGCGACGATCTGGATGACGGCGGCGCCGGGCATTTCGCCCGTGTGATCCGCTGTATCCGCGACGCGGCGCCGGGCACCACCATCGAAGTGCTGACCCCTGATTTTCTGCGCAAGGATGGCGCGCTTGAAATGGTGGTCGAGGCGAAGCCCGATGTCTTCAACCACAATCTGGAGACCGTGCCCAAGCTCTATACCGCGGTACGGCCCGGCGCGCGGTACTATCATTCGCTCCGCCTGCTCGACCGCGTGAGGCAGCTCGACCCATCGATCTTTACCAAATCGGGGCTGATGGTCGGGCTGGGCGAGGAAAAGCCGGAAGTGTTGCAGGTGATGGACGATCTGCGCTGCGCCGACGTGGATTTCCTGACCATCGGGCAATACCTACAGCCGACGCCGAAGCATCACCCGCTCAACCGTTTCGTCACCCCGGCGGAATTCGACGAATACAAATCCCTGGCCACCGCCAAGGGTTTCCTGCTGGTCTCGGCGACGCCGCTGACGCGGTCGTCCTATCATGCCGATCGTGATTTCGAGGCGCTGCGCGAGGCACGCGAAAAACTGCTGGCGAAGGGCAAGGGCTGATCATGCCGACCCATGCGGAACAGCGTTTTCTGCCCTATGCCCCCGAAAAACTTTATGATCTGGTCGCCGATATAGAACGCTATCCGGATTTTTTGCCGTGGTGCGTCGGCGCGCGCGTTCTCAGCCGCGACGGCAACGTGATCCATGCCGATCTGATGATCGGCTTCAAGATGATCCGCGAAACCTTTACTTCGAAGGTCACCCTGAACCCGCCCGACAGGGTCGATGTGGAGTATCAGAAGGGGCCTTTCAAGCACCTGAAAAACCATTGGGAATTCAAACCCCATCCCGATGGCTGCCTGATCGATTTCTACATCGATTTCGAATTCCGCTCGCGCCTCTTGCGCAATTTGATCGAACCGCTGTTCAACGAAGCCGTCCGCCGCATGGTGTCGGCGTTCGAGACCCGCGCGCGCTCGGTTTATGGTGAGCCGGCGGGCGCGGTGCCGCGCAACCCATAGGGGGTGTTCCGCGCTCGGATGGAAACGGCCCACGCCGGATCTTCTGGCCCATTCTGGCTCGGGTGCGACGCTCTTTCGCTCATGCGTTGGAACAGCGACTTCCGCTTCGCTCCTCTAAACGGACGTGGCCGACGACAATTTTCACGGTAGAAAATGCAAAGTAGTACGCCTGAAACACCCTCACGCAACGTTTTTGTTAACAATTCGTTAAACATAAAAACTCAATATTACAATCAGGTATTGAAAAAATGCCATTCGGAGAATGTAATGAGTTTACGGTTTATGAAGCACTGGTCTTTTTATGTGAGTGCTATCATTACTGTCGGTGGCTTATCCCGTTAACTCAGGCTCGTCTATATGTGGTAACTGCGGTTGAACGTCCTTTTGGGGG